>JBILBN010000038.1:0-22891 GCA_044353665.1 Chitinophagaceae bacterium
TTCGCCAAGCCCAAAACCGTTATGCGGCACTTTAAAACGACACGAAAAATACTGAAATGAAAGATTACTACTATATTCTGGGATTAAAAAAAGAAGCATCTATTGAAGATATTAAAAAGGCATATAGAAAACTTTCTCTCAAATTTCACCCGGACAAAAATGACGGAGACGATTTTTTTACTGAACGATTTAAAGAAATACAAGAAGCAAATGAAACTTTAAGTGATTTAAAAAAACGAACAATCTATGATAATAATTTTTCAAATGGCAAACCAGAAGAAAAAACGAATAATGGATATAATTTTGACCCAGTAATAGAATATTTTCGAGCGAACAAAGCTTCGTTTGAATTTGATGAAGAAATTACATTTAGTTGGAAAACAATTAATTCAGACAAAGTAATAATTAAACCATTTGGCGCAGTTCAACCTATTGGGCAGAAGACATATAAATTAAAAGACTTTAAAAATTCTGTTTTGACTTTTGAATTAATTGCAGAAAATTCAAATATTAATAGATATACAAGGCAGTACATAACGCTTAACAACAAGACATTCCAAGAGTTATATATCTATTTCAAGCAGATTTTTAAAAATGAAAATAATTCGAAAGGTAATTATGCCGACAATAGTTCTTCAACAACACAAACAGTTTTAAGAGAAACAATTCACGATCAAACATTAAAAATAATTTCAATTAATAATGAAACCATTGGTGCGAAAGTCTATATTGATGGCAAAATTGCAGGCGATAGTACCTATATTTATAAATCACTTACCCATAGTTTAAGAGTAAAAGGTGGGGTAATTGTAGAACGCTTTTATCTTGAAAAGGGAAAAAATATATTCTTTGAAAAGGTTGACAATGGTGATCCAAAAATTGGGGACAATGTATACAGATTAAATAGCCTGTATGCATTTCTTTGGAGGAGAGTGCCAGACGGAAAATATAGATATTCAATCTTCAAAAGTTATATTGTTGAAAAAGGAAAAATTATTAAATAAAATAAACTTTCCTCGTCGCAGAGTCTCTGCCTCAGGACTCTGAGATTTAAGCAACGTAATATTATTTAGAATTATTATTTTTGAATAATGGTAGTAATATAGCAAATTTCCCCAGCTCTATGACAATTGTGCCTTCATAGTTTATATGTTCTTAAAAGCCTTTGGCTTTTATCCTTTCGTAAAAAAGCTGAACAAATAATTCTCAACATCTCAAAAATATATTGTATAAAAGCAAGCCATTTTTTACGCTTCTTTTGTTGGATTTTGTTTGTTCGTATTCTGTAATACAAACGGAAGTTTTTTTCACAGACTTACGTTGTACGTCAACCAACAGAACCAACAGTATTACAACTATTCAGACCCGAATTTTAATAATAATTTTAGTATATTTGTAAAATGAATACACCACGATTATATTTTGACACTTCTGTTTTTGGTGGAGTTTATGACATTGAATTTCAAAACGAAACCAACCTGCTTTTTGAAATGGTTAAATGTGGTCAAATAATCTGTGTTTATTCTGACCTTTGTGAATATGAACTTGAAAATGCACCAGAAAAAGTAAAAGAACATTTTCTAAGCCTTGACAAAAAACAAACAGAATTTATAGAAATAACTGAAGATATTAACAAACTAGCTGAAGAATATATTAAAGAAAAAGTTGTTGGTGAAACAAGTATTGATGACTGTAGACATATCGCTTGTGCTACGATCAGCAAAGTTGATTACCTCATAAGTTGGAATTTCAAACACATTGTAAACATTTTTAGAATTAGAGGTTACAATGCTATAAACATTAAAAACGGACACATTCAATTAGACATTCGCTCACCAAAAGATATAATTAACAATGAATAATTTAACAAAAAAAATAGAAAAAGAGTTTGACACAGTTAAATTTTTTAGAGAGGTAAAAGAAAAAATTGCGAAAGAGACAAAAGGAATGAGTTTTGCTGAATTTAAAGAATATTTGAACAAAAGAAAGTTGAAATTAGTGAAATAATAAAGCTGAACTCACAACTTTACAATATTTCGTCGTCGCTGAGTCTTTGCCTCAGAACTCTGCGATTTAAGATGGTTTGTATTTAAAATCCCAATTTTTATAAATCCAATTCATGCACAAAAGCATCCAAAAAATGAACGTCATGATTGGTAGAAATAAAATCTCCTAAACTCGTAAAACTAATTTACTCTCTCGAAATCTCAAAATATGTTGCATGAATACAAGACGTTTTTTAAGCTTCTTTTGTTGGATTTTGTTTGATAGTTTTTTGTTATAATTAACTAAAGTTTTTTCACAGCTAGTTCGAGAATGGCTGGCGCAATGTCTTTGACTTGTGCCAAGTAATACAAGTATGCGTTTTAAAATATTTGTTTAAATTTGAAAATTATACTACATGAGCACAGGTTAAAAACCTGCGCTAGCCAAAGTGTGTTAACCAAACTCGGATTAGCTGAGACAAACAAAATATAAAGACTAAAAAAGAAAAATACGTATGCGAAAAATAATAGTTGTAGCAGGTGCAACAGGAAATCTGGGTGGTAAAATTGTAAAGGCATTATTGGCCTTAGATATCGAAGTGCGCGCAATTGTCCGCTTAGAAACCGACCTTAAAAAAATAAAAGACTTAGCACAAAAAGGGGTCAAAGTCTTTCAGGTAGACACGAGCAATCAATCCGAAATTTCAAAACATTGTATTGGGGCGCATTGTTTCGTATCGGCTTTGGCAGGTTTAAGTGAAACGGTAATTGACGCTCAAAAAATATTTTTAGACGCTGCGGTTCAAGCAAATGTTCCAAGATTTATTCCAAGTGACTATTCAAGTGATTTTACAAACTTAAACGAAGGACAAAATCGAAATTTAGATTTTAGGAGAACGTTTCACAAGTATCTTGACGAATCCCCTATCAATGTCACAACTATTTTCAATGGTCCTTTTATGGATTTATTGACAACAGATATGCCGTTAATACTTTTTAAACAAAAACGGATTTTATGTTGGGGCAATGCAAATCAAATTTTAGAATTTACAACTACAGACAATGTAGCTGAATTTACTGCTGCTGCTGCCTTGGACGAAAACACACCAAGGTATTTAAGAATAGCAGGTGATAAACTTTCGTGCAACGACTTTGTAAAATTGCTTTCAGAACTAACAACTAAAAAATATAAAATATTCAGACCAGGAGGCATTGGACTTTTAAATCTCCTTATCAAAGTAACAAGATTTTTTTCACCTTCCGAAAATGAGCTTTACCCAGCTTGGCAAGGAATGCAATATATGAGAGACATTATGGAAGGACGAATTATTTTTCAAAAATATGATAACAACAGGTATTCATACATCAAGTGGACGTCTGTAAAAGAATTTTTGGTTAACGAAAAAGTAAACCTTAAATAAACAAGTTGACAAACAGAAATAAACAACGAACAGCAGCAAACAGATTAATTAATCAATATTTTAAATCATAAATAAAATGGGGCCCAAAACGTTGTACTAGATTATAAATATAAACAGCTAAATAAAAATAAAAAAATGAAAATAATCACAATCACACTTGTAGCCATCCTACTCTCATTTACCTTTATACAACTTTATTTTATATATCTCCAACGTAGTATTGAAACATACCCTTATGTCGTCAAAAAAAAATATACACAATTTGAAATAAGAAGTTATGAAACTACTTTATTCACCTCAGTCAAACTCTCCACAAAAGGATATAAAAATTCTTCAAGTAAAGGCTTCTCTATTCTAGCAGGATATATTTTTGGAAATAATGATCGGAGTGAAAAAATAGCTATGACTTCCCCAGTCTCGATGTCATTAGAGGATTCCATGACGATGATGTTTATGGTTCCTAAAAAATTTAAAGAGAACATGCTTCCTAAGCCTATTCAAACAGGCATAGAATTTAAGCAAGAACCTGCAAAAACCCTTGCTGCGATAAGATTTAGTGGCTGGGCTAATGATACTAAAATAGAAAAGTATAAACAGCATTTAAAAGCGGCTTTAGATGCTGAAGGGATAAAGTATACGAATCAATTTTATTTTTTTGGATACAATGCACCTTATGAAGTTTTTAATCGAAAAAATGAAGTTATTGTTGAATTGCAATAAAATACACTACACTGTTCGACACATTCGCGAAGCAGCCAGCTTTACGAAGGATATTTCCTTCGTATGCCCTATGTCCTTAACCGACTCACCGCAAAAAAGATAAACCAATGAATGAATTAGAAAAACTACAGGAACATATAAATACCTTAACAACAAATGATTGGGATAAGCTTAATTCATTACTACAAGAAATTGAAAATACAAGAAATTTTGGTGAATTAAAAGGTGTTGAACAACTCGAAGACGGTTCAATTACTTTTCCTTATTGGAGTTCATTTGAAGTAGTTGACAAAGTATTCAAATTAATGCACGCATTAAATCTTGTTCCTGCTTTTGATTGGACAAGTTGGGCTGAAGGAAAAGCGATCCTTAACAACCCAAATTTCAATTACTCAAATCTTGATACAATTACCTTGTGCAAACTGCTGACTACAATAGTGCGGTCCGATAGATTTTATGATGGATTTATTATTTTCAACTTTGAAAATGGAGTGATTCCCAAAATCATAAAAACCATAATACAGAACGAAATCAAAAAAAGCTAAAATTACTTTAATTACCATTTTTTGAATCTTCAACCAAACGAATTACCTTTATTTCGCAAACAGCTTCTGGAATAAAACCATTGCGCCTAGGAAAAAAAATATGAATAACACAAATAATAAAATAAAAACATGAAAAAAATAATTTTCTTTTTACTAACCATTTCGGCTCTAAAATCTTTCGGACAAGCATCAATTATTGATTTTGGTAATTTAGACGAAAAAAATAAAGCATGGGTAATTCTTTCAGATAATGTAATGGGTGGGATTACAACATCTACTATTGAATACACCACTGATGCTGTTGTGCTAACCGGAGATATTTCTTTAGCAAATTATGGTGGATTTTCATCCATAAAAACCAAATTCAAAAGTTTTGACTTGTCTATATATAATGGAATTAAAATTAAGTTTAAATCCAGCAATCAAAAATTTATTTTTACATTGGAAGACAGTAAATACTGGACTGAACCTTATTATAAAAATGGGTTTTCTTCAACTAAAAACGACACCTGGGAAGAAGCAATTATTTATTTTAAAGATTTTAAAGAAATGAGAATAGGCCAAGCTACCGGCAATGCGATGCCATTGGAAAATTTAAAAAATATAGTTCGACTGGGCATTATGACCGCTGAAAAAAAAGAAGGCCCTTTTTCTCTTGAAATAGATTATATTGAGTTTATAAAATAAGCAGGATTATTATTGTCTCCACCCAGCTCTACGAAGTATATTTCCTTCGTAGGTCCTGTATGCTAAAAAAGCTAGAATATAAAAAATAGACAGATTAAGTTTTCACTTTAATTTCATCATTTTTAGGATTTAAAAGAATAATTTTAGGTAAATAGAAATATAAAAACCAATGAAACTTTCCACTAAATACATAAAAAAGACATCATTTTATTTGTTGAAAAAATAAAATATTACTCAAATTTAATTGACCCATTTATTGATTATTATCAAAATAATGAATTAAAATTTTCTATGATATTATTAATGTATCAAATAAACATTTAATTTTAATAAATATGTTATGCCTATACAAATAATACAAATTAAAAAAATGTAAAAAGCGAACGAGTTAGGCTAGGTGCTAGTTTCAGTGCTAAAAAAACTGTTGAGTAATTTAAAAACTGTTGTACTTTCGCATAGCAAAGCGCGTTTTATACCATCCGAACACATAACCTCAACTCTAAATTGTCGCCTACAATTAAAATCAAAAACCTAAGTATAAATGGAAAACTGCAACATATTTGAAATTTGGGAAGAATACAAATCTTCATTATTGGGATACATTAAAAAACGCGTAACAGACGAAGATGATGCCAAAGACATTTTACAAGATGTACTGCTAAAAAGTTATCAATATTGCTCAAACGGAAAATCAGTATTATACTTAAAATCTTGGTTGTATAAAATTACACAAAATACAATCATAGACTACTTTAAGAAAAGCAGCAAAACAATTTCATTTGAACTTGATTTTATTGAACCAGATAATGAAAAATCAATTATTGGTGAAGCATCTGATTATATTAAAGCACTGCTTCAACTTGTACCAAAAGATTACGCTATGCCTCTTTATATGTCAGATATTGAAGGGATAGATCAAAAGATTATTGCAGATAAATTGGGTCTAACTTTATCCAATACAAAATCACGAATTCAAAGAGCAAGGGTAAAATTGAAGGAACGTTTTCTAGAATGTTGTGTAGTTGGTTTTGGTGAGCATGGGGAAATGGTTTCATTTGATATTAAACCAGAATGCACATTGCTCAAACAAGAACAAGCTAGGATAGAAAATAAAGTTTAAGGTTTTATACTTTACAAATTAAAAAAACACAATCAATTATTTATTGATTATTCTTGAGTATAAATGTATTTATAATTTAAAATCAAAAAAATGAACCTTAAAAAAAATCTAACGATACTTCTAGTATTAACAATATTTTGCAGCAACTCTTATGCACAAAATAAGAAGCAAATTTTAAGTAAAAAAGTAAAGGCGGAAAAAAAGAAACTAATTAATAAACGTGTTTCAGATAGCGTCTTAATAATTGTTCCTGTTCAGCCTACTGCTGTTACACCTATACAAAAAGAAAATGATTTTAGAAAAAATAAAGAAAATTTTAGAACTCAAAAATCAATGTTTATATCTTCAAATCAAACGGAGTCTAATTGTGCCAGAGCTTTTTTTAGGCACACTGGCTTATATATAAAATACAGTAAAGAGGATAAAGAATGGACTTTGCTTTGTGAAGGTATCATAGGATTTAATTACGAAAAAGGATATGGATATGAAATTGTTGTAAATGTTTACGATATCGATTATGGAAGTGCCGGCTGTGAGGATGATTGTCCTCGAGTAAAATATGAATTGGTTAAAATAGTATCAAAAAGAATACCTAAGTAATAAGCAAAGTTATTAATATAAGCAAATAGGGTATCTGAAAATATTTTTCAAAATTTATTTACATTTTTTGCATCTTTTTAAAAAATAACAGTCTTAGGGACATAAAAATTTAAAAATTAAAATCATGTACAAGAAAAACAAACAAAAAAGAGTACTATTAGTAATGTCATCAGTAGATGAATTATCAATCAGTGGGAAACAAACAGGGACTTGGTTTACAGAACTAGCAGCACCTTACTATATCCTTACAGAAGCAGGATATGAAGTGGTACTAGCTTCTCCAAATGGCGGTAAAGCACCTATCGATTTATTAAGTATGAAAGCACCGTTTACTACGGAATATACTGATCGATTTTTAAATGATTCTGTAGCTATGTTTGCTGCAGAAACCACTAGAAAATTAAGACATATTGATTACAATCAATTTAATGCAGTATTTTTCCCAGGAGGATACGGATTAATGCACGATTTAGTAAGCGATTCATACATCTTAAAATTAGTT
Source organism: Chitinophagaceae bacterium (assembly GCA_044353665.1). Lineage (GTDB taxonomy): Bacteria > Bacteroidota > Bacteroidia > Chitinophagales > Chitinophagaceae > OLB11. The sequence continues at coordinate 7,581 of JBILBN010000038.1, forward strand.
GCAGATTTTTATGAAAGCAACAGACCAGTTGCCATGGTGTGTCACGCACCAGCTATCTTAAGAGACGTGAAATTATCGAGCGGAGCATTTTTAGTAAAAGGTAAAAATCTTACAGGATTTAAAGATGCAGAAGATGCAGAAATAGAATTGGATATTCATTTACCATTTTCATTAGAGCAAGATTTACAATTAAGAGGGGCAAACTATAAAAGTGTAGCCAATTGGGCACCTAATGTAGTAGTAGATGGTGCTTTAATGACGGGTCAAAGTCCTGCATCAGCAGCACCTTTGGCTGAGGCTTTGAGAGAGGTTTTGAAAAAATAAATTTAAATTAAATTTTAAAAGAAGCTTCCACATAATAAAAAAGGGAAGCTTCTTTTATTTATATTTATAAATGATGAAAGATGTAATAATAATAGGTGGTGGCCTTTCGGGCTTGACGGCAGCTTACTTTTTGAAAAAAAATAGTTTCACAGTAAAAGTGTTAGAAGCTAACAATTATTTAGGCGGTAGAATAAAAACGATAATTACAGATTCTAATATGGCTTTAGAAATGGGTGCAACTTGGATCTTTAATGATCCAAATTTAAAATCCTTACTCTCTGAATTAGGATTAAGTTTATATCCGCAATTTAGTTCTGGCAAAGCACTCTATGAAATAGATGCAACCCAAAAACCTCAATTATTTGATGCGAATCAAATGACAGGTGGACAAATATATCATAAAGTAATAGGTGGTACTTCACAAATTATCACATCATTGTCAAATTATGTTGGCTTGGAGAATATCGAGCTAAATACAATAGTGGTTGAAGTTGAGAATAAAGAAGAGTGCATTAAAATAACTACAAAAGATAATAAGATATTTGAATCGAAAAATGTAATAACAGCGCTACCTCCAAGATTATTGGAATCCACAATTAGTTTCTTGCCAGAGTTATCTTCAGAAAGTAATTTAATAAGACAAAAAACCCATACATGGATGGCAGATTCTGTGAAATTTTCAATAGAATATAAACAACCTTTTTGGAGAGAAAAAGGATATGCAGGTTTAGCTATAAGCAATGTAGGTTTAGTCAGAGAAGTTCAAGATCATGTAAATGGAGAAAATAATGCACATGGTCTAGTAGGCTTTATGTCTTTAAGAGCCGATCAATTTAATATGACAAAAGCACAAAGAAGAGAAATGGTTATTAGCGATATGATTAGATTGTTTGGTAATGATGCAGCAGCAGTGATTAATTATGAAGACACAATATGGGGTATGGAACAATTTGTTTCTTCCGAATTTAATGTTAATCAAGGCATGTATGCCCATCAAAACAATGGGAATAAAGAAATAGTTACACCGCAATTCCAAGATACATTATATTTTATTGGTGCAGAAACATCATCATCCAATCCAGGTTATATGGAAGGAGCTGTAAGAACTGCAAAAGAGATTGTTAGAAAAATAATTAAAAAAAAATAATTAAAAAAATGGAAGCGTATGACCAAATAAGGCTCATTTACAATGCGCTATAAGTTAATCAAATAGAGCCTCTAAAATTATTTTTGAAAAATAATATTTCAATTTTGCATCTTTTTGAAACTTTTGAGTCTTAAGTACATAACAATTAAAATCAAAATAAAATGACATTACAATTAAACAATTCAAATTTTCAAGAAACCATCAATTCGAATGATGTAGTACTTGTAGATTTTTATGCAGATTGGTGTGGCCCATGTGTTGCACTTAATCTAACCTTGGAGGACTTATCATTAGAATTTAGTAATAAAGCAGTGGTAGCCAAAATCAATGTAGATAAAAATTCAGAACTGTCTCAAAGTTTTAATATTAGAAGCATACCTTCTTTATTTTACTTCAAAAAAGGACAATTAGTAGAAAAACAAAACGGAGTTCAAACAAAATCTTTATTAACAGAAAAATTAAATAATCTAATTAACAATTAAAATTAAAAAAATGAAAAATTTATTAAAAACAGTAACATTCGCATTATTAGTAGCAGTTGGCTTTTCAGCCAATGCACAAAACACTTCTTACAAAGTAAACAAACAAAAAAGAGTCTTATTAGTTATGTCTTCTTATGATGATATGGGTATAAGCGGAAAACAAACAGGAACTTGGTTTACAGAATTAGCTGCCCCTTATTACATTTTAACAGAAGCAGGTTATGAAGTGGTATTAGCCTCTCCAGATGGTGGCGAAGCTCCAATTGATTTATTGAGCATGAAAGTGCCTTTTACCACTGATTACACAGGCAAATTTCTAAAAGATCCAGTGGCTTTGTTTGCAGCTAAACATACAAGGAAATTACGTAACATTGACTACAATATGTTTGATGCCGTGTTTATTCCTGGTGGTTATGGTTTATTAACAGATTTGGCTTCTGATCAGCATTTGATTAAGTTAATTAGAGATTTTTATGAATCAAATCGACCTATTGCAATGGTATGTCATGCACCAGCAATTTTAAGAGATGTAAAATTAAGCAACGGAAAATTCTTGGTAGAAGGTAAAAATCTTACAGGATTTAAAGATGCAGAAGATGCAGAAATAGAATTAGACAGATTGTTATTGTTTTCTCTAGAACAGGATTTAAAATTAAGAGGCGCTAATTACAAAAGTGTAGCCAACTGGGCACCTAATGTGGTGATTGACGGCGCTTTAATGACAGGTCAAAGCCCAGCATCAGCAGCACCATTAGCAGAAGCTTTGAGAGATAAATTGAAAAAATAAATTTATTATAGAGTAGAATTTATCTCAAATTCTACTCTATTTTTTAAATCAATTAAATTAATGAATTTAATAAAATCAATTAAATTAATAGTATCAATAAGTATTATTCTTTTATATAGTAACGAAATGGTATCACAAAAGACCGAGGTAAATGCACTTTTATTAAGTGGTACTATTGTAGGAGGTTATGTGGATAATGGAATCTATTTAAATTTTACCGGACCAGGTGTAAAATTACAAAAAGGCTCTTCTGATTTGATGATTGGAGTTTTACCATCTCTACGATTTAAAGAAGATAATGGAACTACGAAAAACTCATTAGTAACTCCTAGTTTAGGTTTAGGTATGACTTATACATATAAATCTATAGCAGTTCAAATTCCTTTTTATTATAATAGTAAAACAGCTATTACTGATGGCAGATGGAATATAGGAATTGGAGTAGGATTAAAATTAAATCAATTAAATACCAACAAAAAATAATGATTTTATCACTAAAATAAAACCTGTATTAGTAACATATCCTGAAATTAGAATTTATAACTTATTTTAAAAATCATATTACAATATCAAAAATACACACAAAATATATAGGAAATTCAACTGCATCTACAGAAACGCCAATTTCTGAAACACCAATACAAACTAAAGTTGGATTATTTGATCCAGTAGATTTATTATCTACTTCTCTAGGTAGTTGTGTTGTTTCTTATATCGCATACATTAGTAAAAAAAACAATATTGATGTATCAAATTTAAGTTCGATTGTAAATCCAGCAATGAATTCTCAAATACAAAAAAGTTTCAGTTTCTAATATTTTCATAATAATAAACAATACAATATTAGTATAGGATAAAGTAATTATTGAAGATGCAGCAAAAAATTGCCGAATTAGTAACACTATAGTTTCTGATGTTATAAGAATTTTACATTTATATACAATTAAGCTTAAAAAAATAAATCATGAGAAATAAATCAGACAAAAAATCATCCATTGCAGATGTTTCATCAGCAGAAGTAAAAAATACATTGCATGCAGAACAATATAATCAAAAAACTAAAACAGCCTCTTTAACGAGCAGCCAAGGTAATGGTTTCTACACTAAAAAAGTTGGTAATAAAGAAATTACAATAATTAGTGACGGTTCACTTTATTTTCCTAATTCATTTTTTGCTCAAGAGGCTAATGAAGCAGACTTGCAAAAAATTCAAACAAATAACCAATTTGATTCAGATACTATTGCAACACAAGTAAATTCTCTAGCAATTAAAGATTCAAATGGATTAACTTTAGTTGATGTTGGAACTAGCAAAGGGGTATATGATACGGTTGGAAATTTTTTAGAAAATTTTAATAAAGCTGGGTTTTCTGTAAACGAAGTAAAAAGAATAGTTTTAACGCACTTGCATTTTGATCATTTTGGTTATCTTTTTGATAAAAATGGAACCTCAATATTTCCAAATGCGGAGATAATTCTTTCAGAGGCAGAATATAATTTTTGGAATAATGGAACGCCTAATTTATCGAATGTAGCAGCAGATCAAGGAACAAAAGATTTTTTCATTTCCTCTGCAAAAGAAATAATAAAAAATATGAAGAAGCAATTTACTGTAAAAAGTAATGGTCAAGAAGTAGCACCTGGTATTACAATGCTCTCATCACCTGGCCATACACCTGGTCACTTTGCAGTTGAAATGGATGGTTTTGTTTATTTAGCGGACACTTTTGCACAATCTTGGTTGCATCTTCCACATCCTGAATGGACTTCAAAAGCAGATGTTGATCCTGATTTAGTTAGAATTTCAAGAAAAAGAATTTTAGATAAAGTTTCTAATGAAAATTTATTGGTTGCAGGGGCTCATATAAACTTTCCTAGTCTTGGAAAAATTATAAAAAATGGTAAAGGCTATGATTGGAAAAACATTCCATTTGAATGGAAGTAACAATTTAAAAACCATTTAATGATTTATAGTAAAGAAAAATTTAATTTCCAAGCTTCAAGATTTGGAATAATTCTAGGGCTATTTGGCTTAGGCAATATTTGGAAACAAAGTGTTGTTTTTTTTCAAAATTGGGTACTCACTGTAAGCGAAGTAATATTAATATCAACTTTAATTCTTTGGTTCTTTTTTACTATTTCATATATTTTAAAATGGATATTAAATTTTGAGGAAGCGATTCAAGAATTTAAAAATCCTATTAAAAATAACTATATTGGTCTTTTGGGGGCAACTATGATTTTAAATGCAACAACAATTCATAACTATTATCCAATTTTAGGAAAATCTTTATTTTTTTTAGGCATAATTATTCAATTAGGGTATGGCATTTTATTCACAGAACAAACTTGGAAAAATTCTCATGAAATAAAATTTATAACCCCTTCTTTATACCTACCTACCGTTGCAGGTAATTTTATATCTGCAATAGTAGCAGGAATGTTTCATTATAATACTTTAGGCTATTTTTTTCTTGGCATTGGATTTTTTTCATGGCTTACTTTAGAGTCTATCATAATGAATCGTCTAAAAAATGAAAAATTACACCCAGAATATAAGCCAACGTTAGGAATTATGATGGCTCCCCCTGCAATAGCATGTGCTGCTTGTTTGGCTTTAAATTTAGGTGAGATTAATATCTTAATTAAATGTCTTTTAGGATATGCCTTATTTCATTTACTTATTTTCTTAAAAATATTTTTTAGTATTTTAAAAGAACCATTTAATCTATCTTTTTGGGCTTTTAGTTTCGGACTTACAACTGTAACAAACGTTACAATGCAATATTCTAAAAAAACAAATACTATTTATATAAATGATTTAATGTTTGTTTTATTTATAATTGCCAATTTAATAATAGGCTATTTAATTATTAAATCGCTTGTTTTTTTAAAAGACAAAACAAATAATTAAAATCAATAAAATGAGATTTAAAAATAAAACAGTACTAATCATTGGGGGTAGTAGTGGTATAGGATTGGCTACTGCTAAAAAGTACGCAGCAGAAAACGCAAATGTATTAATAGTTAGCAAAATAGAAGATACATTAAAAAATGCCGCAATTGAGATTGGTAACAATACTAGCTTTTTTAAAGCAGACATCTCTAAAGTATCTAGCATTGAATCATTATATGAACAATTGAACGAAAAAAGCATTAAAATTGATATATTAATAGTAAGTGCGGGATTAGGAAAATTTGGTAGTATAGATGAAATAGATGAAGTAGATTATGATTTGGTAATGAATACAAATACAAAAGGTACTTTTTTTGCGGTGAAAATTTTAAAAAACTTAATCAATGAAGGAGGTAATATTATATTACTGAGTTCTTTTTTGGCAAATAAATTTATTCCTTTTACAGCTTTACTATCAGCCTCCAAAACAGCAATTGAAACATTTACAAAAATATTTTCTAGAGAATTAATTGAAAACAAGATCAGAGTTAATGCAGTAAGTCCAGGTAGTATAAAAACAAATTTTATGAATGTGGCCAATCCTACCATAGAACAAGAAAAAAAACTTGCTGAATATATGCCTCAAATTCCAATAGGAAAAAGAGGCGATGCAGACCAAATTGCAAATGCTATTTTGTTTCTATCAAGTGAAGAAGCAAATTATATAAATGGAGCAGTATTATCGGTAGATGGTGGATTATCAACAACCTAAAAACTAAAAAAAATGAATATAAAACCTCACATAAGTTTAATAAAAACAATTAACAATGCTCCAAATTTATTTACAGTATCTACCATTAGAAATTTTCAAATCGAAGCAGATGAACCAATTGATCATGGAGGGCAAAATTTAGCCCCAACACCTTTTGATTTATTAAATAGTGCATTAGCAAGTTGCACTACCATATATTTAAGAGGTGTTTGTAATAAACATAAAATAGACACTGGTACTATTTCTATAAGAATTGTAATCACTAAGAATAATAATAATAGTTTCTTATTTGATAGAAAAATTAACATTGAGAATAAATTAGAAGCAGAACAAAAAGCTTTTCTTTTAGAACAATCGAATTTTTCGCCTACTACAATCGTTTTAAAAAAAGGAAATACTATTGTTACTAGTCTAAATGATTAATATTTTTACACTCCTTAAAATCAATTTAATTTCTAAAGTTTTAATTACAAGTTCATATCATAAACATTCTACTCATTCCTTGTCGCTAAGCGCAACAACAAAGATGAATATTGAAAACGAAAATTTAGACCAAAAAAAATGACACTTATAATGAGTGTCATTTTTATTATTGTAATAAAAATAATTATTTCAAACCAGCATTTTTAATGTAAGGTTCTACTTGCATATCATGCCCTATAAAATCTTTAAAAGCTTTATTTAAATCGACGCTATTTCCTACCGATAAAATGTATTTACGGAAACGATCGCAGTTTGCACGAGTCATACCTCCATTTGCTTGCATCCAATCAAAGGCATTATAATCAAGGGTTTTACTCCAGGTATAGGCATAGTATCCAGCTGAGTAACCACCACCCCACATGTGTGCAAAATAAGGAGAGTGATAACGTGTAGGCACTTCATTGACCAACAAACCATATTTTTGTAAAGCTTCTTTTTCAAACTCTAAAACAGGTTTTATATCAGCCTCTTTTTCTACAGAATGCCAAGCCATGTCTAAAGTTGCAGCGGCTAATAACTCTGTTACATCATACCCTTTATTGAAAGTTTCTGCTTTTTGAATTTTGGTAATTAATGCAGCCGGAATCTGCTCTTTGGTTTTATAATGGATCGCATAATTTTTCAATACTTGTGGATCTAAAGCAGCATGTTCATTGATTTGTGAAGGAAACTCTACGTAATCACGAGGTACGGCAGTTCCTGAAAGAGTGGTATATTTTTGATTGGCGAATAAACCATGTAAAGTGTGTCCAAACTCATGAAACATTGTTGTTACATCATCAAAACTAATTAATGAAGGATTGCCTTCTGCAGGTTTTACAAAATTATAAACGTTTACAATAACCGGTTTTTGTTTTAAGTAATGAGATTGAGCAACAAAATTATTCATCCATGCACCACCACTTTTATTGTCACGCGTATAAAAATCTAAATAATAAATTGCCAATGATTTTCCGTCTCTATCAAACACTTCATAAGCAACCACATCTGGGTGATAAACGGGCAAATCAGTACGCACTTTAAATGTTAACCCATACATGAGTTTTGCTGCAAAAAACACGCCTTTTTCTAACACCGTGGTCACTTCAAAATAAGGTTTTATTTGACTTTCATCTAAATCATATTTTGCTTTACGTACTTGTTCACTGTAAAAATTCCAATCCCAAGGCTCTAATTTAAATCCACCTTTTTGAGCGTCAATCATGTCTTGTATATCATTAGCTTCCACTTTCGCTTTTGCTACGGCAGGCTTTGCTATTTTAGCTAATAAATCGAAAGCACGAGCTGGAGTTATTGCCATTTGGTCTTGTAAATTCCATTCAGCATAACTTTTTTTGCCCATTAAATGTGCTTTTTCCATGCGGAGCTTTGCTAACTTTTCACAGATTTGTCTTGTATCACCTTCGTCCCCTTTTTCCGCACGAGTCCAAGATGCTTTGTATAATTTTTCACGAGTGGCTCTGTTTTTTAAACTGGGGAATAATGGTTGTTGGGTTGTGTTTAATAGTCCTAATAAATATTTCCCATCATGCCCTGCTTCTGTAGCTTTTGCTTTAGCTGCCGCAATTTCCTCTGCACTTAAACCATCTAATTCTTTTACATCATCTATTAATAAAGCCCCATTTTTACGAGCTACTAATAGTTTGTTACTAAATTGAGTACCTAGTGTTGCTAATTCCCCATTTATTTTTTTCATTTTTTCTTTATCCGTATTAGAAAGATTTGCACCTGCTAATTCGAAATGTTGTATATAATATTGTACTAATTTTTTATCTTCACCTTTCAACGTAGCTAAATTCAAGGCTTTGATGCGTTTGTAAATTTTAGAATTCAAATACATTTTATCTGAGTGTGCCGAAAAAATAGGTGCATACTCTTCTTCAATAGCTTGTAACGTTGGGTTGGTGTTTGAACCAGTTAAGTTATAAAAAACAGAAGTTGCACGTGTTAAATCTTGACCACTAATTTCCAATGCCAAAACTGTATTTTGAAAAGTAGCTGGTGCTGAATTGTTTGCAATTTTTTCTATTTCTGCATCATGCATTTTTAATGCATAATCAAATGCAGGTTTAAAATGTTCGTCTTTTATTAAATTGAATCGAGGGGCTTGATATTGTAAATCACTTTTTTTCAATAACGGATTGATCATGTTAATCGGCATTTTTTTAGCGTAAATTGTCTGTGTAGTTAAACTGGTTACGGAAGCGATCATCGAACTAGCAATGATAATTTTAGAAAATAGTTTCATCATTATAAATTTAATATTTAGAAGTTAAAAGTAATATTATTTGTTGAGAAATGAATATTGAATTAATAGTCTGTTTAATAAAAACGTGTAATATCCAATTAATTAATTATTTACAAAACATAATTAATAACAAAATAAAAATGGGTATTTGAAATCAAAATAAAAAAACGAAGACGATATGCCTACGTTTTTTTAAATAATTAATTTGTGTTTATTTTAAAGATTCTCACCCCAATTTTTCAATTCATCTTCACTCCATAATTCAGGAAAGAAAATTCGGCGTTGATATTTTGGCAACATATATTTTCGCCAATCGCTACCACCAGTAGCTTCTCCACCGCCAATGTATTTTCCGGCAGCATGATAATGAGCCATTACCCAACTTACATTTACAGTGTAATCATAATGACGCATGGCTTTTATTAATGCATCATCTTGTCGTACTTCTTCTGGCAATTGTTTAAAACGGGTCCACATATTAGAGTTGTTATAACCTTCCATTTTATCTAAAAACATGTTTTTGTATTTCTTTTCGAAATTGACTAACAGTGTATTTTTTTGTCCTGTTTTAAAATCTTTTCCTGCAGCTTGCCAATACAAATGTTCAAAGGCATGAGCATATGGTGTATTTCTATCGATGGTTGCACGAAATCTAAAATCGATTAAATTAATTAACTCTGTGGATGCAAATTCAATCATTCGATATTGCGCACTTTGAAAACCAGAAGCTGGTGTCAATGTGTTTCTAAATTTCATGTATTGTTCCACATCCATTCCATCACCCATAATATCGAATGAAGTGGAAAGCATGTCAAAATAACGACTAATTCTACGCAATTTTTCGGTAAAGAATGCGGCTTCAATTTGTTCACAAGCACTCACTTGGTCTATTTCCCACAAAATCATTTTGAACAACAATTCATTGATTTGATGATACATAATAAACACCATTTCATCTGGCAAAGTAGTTCGTTGAACTTGCAATCCCAACAAAGCTTCTGGCAAAATGTAATCCCAATACGTAATTGGATTCGCATGTACCAATCCTTCTAAATGCACATTAGGATTTTGATTGATGGCTGTATATTTTTCGCTGATGCGCTCTATTAATTTTTCTTGTTCGTTTGTCATGATAAAAAAGTTTTGAGATTTGAGACACGTGATTTGAGATTAAGAAAATCTAAATCCAATGTTTACTATTTTTTTAAAAAAGGGATACTATTTCGCTGTAAGCAAAAAACTAAGATGGGCGACGAATAATGTTTTTCCAAATATTCATGTTACAAATATATATTAAGTATTTATTTTACTCATTTATTAAATAGCAATTTCAAAACTAAATAAATATTAGCTTTTCATAAATTCATGAATCAAATGATCGATATCTTCATCTGAAGTTAAAGAAGTAATTCCTTTTTCTGCAATAATTTGCTGAATCATGGCTTCTTGTTCTTTTCCTTTATTATAGGCTATTTGATATTCGATATTGGTAAACGATACCATGCTATACAATGGAAAATATTTATCAGGATACAAGAAATTAATTCTCCTTTCTATTTTTTGTAACAATAAAAATGCTGGGTCAGCTACCCTATCCCTCATTACAATATAATTATATAACGATAAATCCTGCACAGCATCGCCATTCGGTTTGCGAACAGTTTCATATTCCTTAAACACTTCTGTCCAATTTTCATTGTGCTTTTGCATCAATTCCCACATCACACTACAATCTTCAAAACCAGCATTCATGCCTTGTCCAAAAAATGGTACTGTTGCATGCGCTGCATCGCCCATTAAGGCTAGTTTACCATGGGTCCAAGGGAAGCATCGAATTATTGCTAATGAAGACAATGGATGTTCATCCCAAGCGTCGGCAACTGTTGGCAACATTTCATAAAAATCAGGAAATACTTCTTTAAAGAAATCAGTAACTTTTTCTTTGGACGTTAAATTATTAAAACAATATTCATGTCCTTCAAAAGGCATAAATAAAGTGCAAGTGTATGACCCATCAAAATTCGGCAAGGCGATTAACATAAATCTTCCTCGAGGCCAAATGTGCAAGGTGTTTTTTTCTAATTTATGGGTACCGTCTTCATTAGCAGGCAATAAAATTTCACGATAACCATCTTCAATATAATTTTGAGAAAAACTAAATCGATCTAACTTTTGCATTCCATTATAACGAGCAGCACTAAAAGCACCATCGGTTGCAAAAACGACATCTGCTTTGCATTCAGTAACTTCATTTGTTTGTGTATTTTTAAAGGTAGCCAATCCTTCTTCTAAATTTACATTGATGCATTCTTGATTGAAATATATTGTGGCATTTCCATCTTCTTCTGCAATACTCATTAAGGTTGCATTAATATCCCAACGAGAAACAGAAAAAATTGCTTGACCTTCGTTTCCATAAGGTTGATAGGCTGTCGTACTGTCTTTTCCATGCATTGTTCTACCATACATAGGAATGGCAATTTTACGAATTTCGTCTCCAACTCCAATATCATCTAACCCTTTCCAACCGCGATAACTCATGGCTAGGTTAATGGATTTTCCTGCACTCATTTTTTGTAGCCGCATATCGCTTCTACGCTCATAAACGCTTACTGTATAGCCTGCTTTTTTTAAATAAATGGTCCACAATGAACCCACTAATCCTGACCCTATTACGATTGCTGTTTTGCTCATTTACTATATTTTTATTTATGATTTTAGTTCAGGTTTTTGCATAACCGTTCCACAATGTTTACAAGTACATTTTTCTTTATCTTCAAAAAATGTGTTTAAAAGAGATGACAATTGATTTACAATGTCGGCACAATGAAATTGGGCTTTATATACTTCTTGATCGCAGTTTTCACAATACCACGTACAAGCATCCATTTCATCGGCAGTCCTCATTCTTTCAATTACAATGCCAATGGTATTTGGAAGCCGTTGAGGAGAATGCTCAATCATTGGAGGCAATAAAAACAACTCCCCTTCTTTAATATCAATGATTTTTGTTTTGCCATTTTCTCTTATGGGCAATTGCAAATCGCCCTCTATTTGATAAAATAACTCTTCTCCTTTGTTAAAATGAAAGTCTTTTCGTGCGTTGGGACCGCCTACTACCATAACGATAAATTCGGTGTCTTTATATACAATTTGATTTCCAACGGGAGGTTTCAATAAGTGACGATTATCGTCTATCCATTTTTTAAAATTAAATGGTGGTAGAATAGCCATAATTATATTATTTATATTTTGTGCAAATTAATAATTTGAGTTCATTTATTCTAATGATAGTTGTCATTTAATTAAATAGCTTATCAATAAAATGATTTACTGAAAGGGTATTTCTTATTAGTTGTACAATATTTATCTAAAATTTACAGAAGTATTGTGGTTACTTTTTTAATATTTTTTAAATACAATCTATATTAAATTGTATTGCGGCTACGATAGAAGTGGAAATCCTTTTGCCTGCTTTGAGGCAAAAGATTGGAACGGATAGCGTGTGTGCCGCCCAAAAACATATTTCATTATGAATGCTTATTAAATAATTTATTTCACTTTGACACTTTTTCTAACTACTGTGTGTGCCGAAAAATAACCTAAACCACCCACTACATTTGTGATTGGATTTGATGGTGTTGTAGAAACATTTGAATTTAATGAATTAAAATAATCAAAAATGGGTCTATCAATACATTGCATTTCAAAATGAACTGAATCGCCCAAACGAATTTTGGGTCCTTGTGAAAAAATTGGACGTCGGTAATCTTTTCCATTCGTTAAATTGTCATTGTCAACAGAAAATGTTTTGTCCAAAGAATCATTGATGGTTTGAATAAAACGATAATTATTTCCGGGTGTTATTGGGTCTTGAAAACGTGGAATGGTAGTATAGGTTTCTTCACCATTTTGATTCCCAAAAGCACTTTTTAAAAACAATATAGTGTCCAAAGGAACTGCTGCTGGCATGGTACTTATGGCCGTAATTGTTTTGCCTTCAGTGACAATTGAAAGCGTATAGGTTTTGCCGCTAACACCAAGCATTGAAGTAGTTTGATAAACACCGGCAGCTGTTTCGGTTAAGGTTTCTATAGTAGTTCCGTCTGTAATTTTTACAACAGCACCTTGTACTGCAGGAAACGCATTTGGATCGCTGAAATTAATCGTCTTGGTTAATTTAACGGTGCATGGCGATGCATCATCCGCTATTTTTGCTTCCACAACAATTTGTTGATTTGAGGAATTTAAATCGATATCAATTACTTTAGTACAAGCACTTAAAGCAATCATTGACATTATATAAAAAGTTATTTTTTTCATTTGAAATTATTTTAAATGCTAGAAATTAAAATTTGAAATTATAGGTTATACTTGGTACCCATCTAAACAATGAGGTTTTAACGGCTTGTGTTTTAGTTGCATCATTTGGATCATCTTGGAAATCGATAGAATACGCATTTTGCCTTCCATAAGCATTGTACAATCCGATGTTCCATGAGCCATGCCATTTTTTATTTTTATTACCTTCATAATTTACGCTAAAATCTAATCGATGATAAATTGGCATTCTGTTCGCATTTCTTTCGCCATATAAAAAGATTGTTTTTGTATCCACGACATATTTTCCAGTTGGGAAGGTAACTGCATTTCCTGTATATAATACGAAATTAGACGCTAAAGACCATTTTTGATTTAGTTGATACATTCCAATAATTGCTAAATCATGCCGTCTATCTTGTTTTGCATTATACCAATTGTCATTATTAATACCATTAATTTTACGTTCTGTTTTAGACAATGTATAACTTACCCAACCGGTGAATTTTCCTTTTTTCTTTTTAAATAAAAGTTCTAATCCATAGGCTCTTCCAACACCAAATAGCAATTCACTTTCTACATCAGGAACGGTGTTAATATCTGCACCATTTTTGAAGTCCACTTGATTTTGCATGTCTTTATAATAGCTTTCTACACTGAATTCATAACTATTGTCTTTAAAGTTTCTAAAATAACCTGCACTAATTTGATCTGCAATTTCGGGCTTAATATTGTAGCTATTTCCTATCCAAGAATCTGTTGGGTTAGTTGTAGTAGAATTACTCAATAAATGTAGGTGTTGTGTATTGCGCGCATAGGCTGCTTTAAAACTGCTTTTATCATTTAGTTGATAACTGATAGAGAATCTTGGTTCAGGATTTATGTAGGTTTTTCCGAAGGCTCCTTTTGCTAAAACTACACTGTCTTTTTTTACTCCATTGTCATACAAGTTATAAGTATCTCCTCCTAAAATGGTGTATGCTGATAGGCGCAAACCTCCATCAATACTAAATTTATTATTGACTGTGTACGTATTATTTGCATACAAGGCATTTTCTAAAGAAGCTCGTCCAACTCTGGCTGACTTATTAAAGACATTTGGATCACCTTCAAAACGACTAGGAGTTAAAGTATGATGAATGCCATTAAAACCAAATCGCCAAGAACTTTTTGCGGATGCATAATATTGAAATTCTTGTTTGAAATTGTAGTCTTGAATTTGAGAATTAATATTAAATGAAACGCTGTCTCCTTTGATATTGATATTGTAATTATAATCGCTATAGATTAAAGAAGTGTTTGAGAATAATTTTGGATTGATGATACTATTCCAACGGAGTGTAGCTGTTTTGTTGCCCCAATTGATTCCAAATTGATTGCCTAAACCTAGCACATCACGACCTAAATAACCCGATAAATAAATACGATTATTTTTGTTGATTCTATAATTTGCTTTTGCATTAAAATCATAAAAATAAAGTGTGTTGTCTTTAAATTTTTCTGATGCTTTTAAAAATACATCGGCATAGGTTCTTCTTCCTGTAATTAAAAAAGACGACTTTTCTTTTTGAATAGGACCTTCGATACTTAAACGAGAACTGATTAAGCCAATTCCACCTGCAACATGATACTCTTTATCATTTCCTTCATTCATTTTTACGTCTAAAACCGAAGCCAAACGACCACCATATTGTGCAGGAGTATTTCCTTTAATTAATGTGGCATCCTTAATGGCATCGCTGTTGAATGTGCTAAAAAAACCTAATAAATGGGAGGCATTATAAACAGGTGCTTCATCTAATAAAATTAAGTTTTGATCGGCAGCGCCACCTCTTACAAAAAAACCACTGTT
>JBILBN010000005.1:0-67782 GCA_044353665.1 Chitinophagaceae bacterium
CTGGAAAACTAAACGCAAGGCTGTCTTTTTTAATTATAGAGTCTGTTTTTATCGCTGTTGAATCGGCATAAGTGATGTTAACTATTTGTGCACTTGTTAAATAATTCAAAAATAGTAGGCAAATAAATAAAATAGGAATACGTTTTATTCCATTTAATTTGATTTTTAAGCTATTTTTACGCAGTATCAACATTATAAGTGGCACAAAAGTAAATTATTCTTAGTGTCCTACCGAAACAAAAGGGTTAAAGAAATTAAAATACTCAAAAAATGAAATTTATTAAATATATATATAGTTCTCTTTTCATCATTTTAATGTTGATGTCTTCATCAATAGTGTTTGCAAAAAAGAAAGTGCAAAAAATAGTATTAGATGCTGGACATGGAGGAAAAGATCCTGGTTGTCATGGTGTTTATTCAAATGAAAAAACAATTACCTTAAAAGTTATTGAGAAAGTGGGGCAACTTTTGAATGAAAATTATAAAAAAGAGGTAAAGGTAATTTATACTCGAAGCGAAGATGTGCTGCCACCAAATAACTTTGCAACAATAAGCGAATCGCTTAAATACAGAACAGAGGTTGCGAATAGAGCACAAGGCGATTTATTTATTTCAGTTCATGTAAACTCTACTCCTCGAAAAAATTCACCAGTTAAAGGAACCTTGATTTTAGTTTGTGGACCAACAAGAGTTGAAGAAAAAGAAGGTGCTATTGGAGAAAATGCAAATAATGTAGCAGAGCAAGATGAGTTGTTGAACCCAAATGATCCTGCAACGTCTATTATTATTGCACAATATTCTCAAGCATTTTTATCGAAAAGTATCTCAATTGGCGATAAAATAAATACAGAATTTGCAAACCAAGGAAGAGTGACCGAAGGAGTTCGTCAACAAAGTTTGCAAGTGTTAGCCAGCACAGCTATGCCAGGTGTTTTGATAGAAATTGGTTATTTAAACAATGTAGAAGAAGAGTCGTATTTAAACAGTGAAGAAGGCTTAGAAGAAGTAGCACAAGCTATTTATAAAGGCATTAAGTTATACAAAGAGGAAATTGAAAAAGATCCTATTGAAATTAAAATTGAAAATTAAGTTGTATATTTTCAAACATACATAATCAAAATAGAAAAAAAATCACTAAAATGGCATTTAAAATCTCTAAAGAAATCAAACTCGCATTATTGGGTATTTTATCGATACTCGTTTTTGTATTTGGGTATAAATATTTAAAAGGTACAGGTATTTTTTCATCCTCAAAAACAATTTTTGCAGAGTATGATAATGTTCAAGGGTTAACACCTGCAAGTTATGTGCAACTGAAAGGATTTACAGTAGGAAGTGTAAATGCAATTGAGCTTTCAAAAGAACACAGCGGTAAAGTAAAATTAACGTTGTTTATAGAAAAAGAATTAAATATTCCTATTGATTCTAAAGCCACAATCGTTTCCTTGGATTTATTAGGGACCAAAGCTGTGAATATAGAAATGGGGGTAAGCAATACCATGCTGAAAGACAATGAAATGATTACAGGAACGATTGAATTAGGAGCCATTGAAAGTTTGGGTGCTTCTGCAACGCCAGTAATGGAAAATGCTAAAATAACTTTAGCTTCTTTAGAAACAACAGTACAAAGCATAAATAATATTTTAGATGTCAATACGCAAAACAATTTAAAAAGCTCTATTGCCAATTTAAATAATACGATGAAAGATTTTAGTCAATTTGCCAATGAATTAAATACTCAACGGACTAAAATTTCTGGTTTGTTAGATAATTTAAATGCTTTTTCTGTTAACTTAAATAAAAACAATAATACGATTAATAATGTATTGAAAAATACCGAAATAACTACAAGTAATTTGAGTAAAGTAAAACTAGAGGCAACCGTAAATGAATTGAAAGCAACCTTGGGTGATTTGCAAACTACATTGAAAAAAGTGAACAACGGAAATGGTAGTTTGGCATTATTAATGAACGATGATAAACTGTATAAAAATTTGAAAAATACGTTAGAAACCACCAATAATTTAATGTACGATATCAATGCACATCCATCGAAATACATCAATATTAATATTATTGGTCGCAAACAAAAAAATGAACCTGCGCCTATTTCAGCACCTAATTCAAGTAACTAATTTTTTATTTAATTATACCAAATCATTGAAAAATTTAATACAAATATTTCTTTTTTTCTGTTTGTTCCAAAATAGTGCATTTGCCCAAATGCCCACTTTTGATTCTACAGGATTACAAATTATTTTAGTCAAACACGCAGACAGTGCGGTTGGTTATAATTCTGAAAATAATAATTATCAAAGACTATTGGGCTCTGTTTTAATCGAGCACAATGGAATTACATTAACTTGCGATAGCGCCCACTTATTTCAATCTAATGAATATGTAGAAGCCTTTAGTAACGTTCATATTACTAAAGTTAATGGAGAAAATGCAACGAGTGATTACATAAAATATACGGGGAATAACAATACTGCATTTATGAAAGGCGCAGTACAAATTATAGATGGTGCCAACACATTAAACACAGAAGAATTAACCTATAATATTAAAACTAAAATTGGCATATATTACAATGGAGGTACGCTACAAAATGAGGAAACAACTGTTAGCAGTGAAACCGGAACATACAATGGATTTACACAATTAACGCACTTTAAAACCAATGTAGAAGTTACGAATCCTAAATACAATATTGAATCGAAAGAATTGACTTATAACATGAAATCAAAAGTGGTTCGGTTTTTAGCTGAATCAATAATTAATACAGACAATAGTACGATTACAACTTCAAACGGAAGTTTTGATTCTAAAAACTCCAATGCAGTTTTTAATACCAGAACAACTATTGAAAACGAAGACCAAATTATTATCGGAAATAAAATAACCTACAACGATCAATCTGGAAATGCATTTGCAAGTGGTGAGGTGATTGTAGTAGATGTTAAAAATAACAGTAAACTCTATTCGAATAAAGCTGAATATAACAAACAAACGGGTGCAGGTAAGGCAACAGGAAATGTGTTTATTGAGCAAGACGGAGGCTCAAAAACATTATCATCTAATCAAGTAGATTTTAATAAAAAAAATGGCTATTATAAAGCAACAGGTAAAGTCGTTTTTATTGATACAGCTCAACATTCTAAACTCCTTTCAGGAATTGTAGAATATAATGACAATTCAAAATTTATGATTGCAACCATTAATCCAAAATTGATAACGGTCAATGATGGCGACTCCCTTTTTATGAGAGCGGATACCATGATGACGTTGCGACAAAAAGATAAAAACGAATTAAAAAAGATAATTACTTCCAATAAAAAAACAGGAAATATTACATACGCTTATAATTTATTATTTGCCGATTCTACGTACAAATCATTAGATGATTCTCCTGAACCTAAGTTAATTATTGCGACTAAAAATGTAAAAATATTTTCAGATTCAATGCAATGTGTGAGTGATAGTTTAAGTTACTCTGAAATGGATTCGATGTTTCGTTTATATAAAAATCCTGTTATGTGGAGTAAGCAACAACAAGCCAATGCAGATACTATTTATTTAAAAACAATTAATAATAAATTGTCGGAGGTCAATTTGTTAGTGAATTCATTGTTGATTTCATCTTCCAAATTTGAAAACGTATATGACCAAGTAGCTGGAAATTACGTAAAAGCTTATTTTGTAAACAATGAAATTGATCATGTATTTGTGAATCAAAATGCCGAAAGTTTATATTATGCCAAAGATGATAACGAGGAATACATTGGTGTAAATAAAGCTGAAAGTGCTTCGATGGATGTTTATTTTAAAGACAAAGAGTTAGACCATATTGTGATGCATGAAAATCCAAAAGGCGATTTTTTACCCATTGATAAATTAACTCAAACTGATAAATTTTTAGGAACGTTTAAATTATTGACTGATCGGAAACCAAAATCGAAAGAGGAGATTTTAATTGATTAAGATAAAGTTGAAGCAATCATTTTTCTAAATACTTTATACTAACTACTCAGTACTCTTTTCTTCATTCACAAAAAAACTAAAAATAGTCGTGCCATAATTTTTAGAGCGTTTGAAAAAAGGATACGCTTCGTAATTGTTTCTTGGCGTATGTTCGAGCACAAACCATCCACCTTCATTCAATAGTTTTCGTTCAAAAATAATGGTAGGAATTTCATCAATCGTTCCTAACGCATAAGGTGGGCCTGCAAAAATAAAGTCAAAAGAATTTGCACATTGGTTCATAAACCGAAACACTTCTGATTTGAAAACTTTGAAATTCTCAAACTTTAAATCAACTGCATTTTTTTTAATGAAATCATACATTTTTTGATCTTGCTCAATAACGGTTAAATCTTTACAACCACGAGAAGCCAATTCATAACTGATGCAACCTGTTCCTCCAAATAAATCGAGCGTAACTAATTCTTCGAAATCTAAATTATTATGAAGTATGTTAAATAACCCCTCTTTGGCTATGTCCGTGGTTGGTCTGGTGTGAGGCATATTGGTTGGGGGATGAATTTTTCGACCACCATGTAAACCACTTATAATGCGCATTTGAAAATTGAAAATAGGTTAAAGAAATTGTGTGTAGGTTGAGAATATAAAGTATCAGGATATTGAATTTCTTTTATCCTTGTAGTAAAACGAACATTCGGAAAATATTTTTTCAATGTAGAAGAAATATTTTCTGTTTGATTGCTTTCACCATGCAATTGAATTAAACTATTTTCTATATTCAAATTTAATTGTTTACAACCATTGGCTACATGGTACACAATATCTAGTGCATCTGCATAAGCATATATTTGATGTAAAATTAAATTAGTTTTTTGATAAATTGTTATGACAATATTTTCATCTTTCAATGATATAAAAATACTGTGTTGATTTTCACTGAGAATAAAATCGGGATAGTTATTTAATAAACAAGCCGAGGCGTTGTAAAAGTGAACATTTTTTAAACGAGATTCTAAAAACTGTATGGTTGATTTTTTTACTGCAAATAAATCATGAATCGAACTATTAAATGTTTGCTTTAAAATAGTTTCTTCTTTTACTATTTCATGTATTAAGGCGAAATAGGTTTCATATTTACTTTCATCCAACATTTCATTCGGAATTAATACCGATTTAAAGCTATCGATTGCAATGTTTATGCGGGATGATTTTTTAATATTTTCATCCGCTAATATTTCATCAAAATCATTTTTCCCTACCACCTTATTCTCAAAATAGAAATGTTTTAAATGAAAAACAGTTTTATATTCTACATCCGATATACAATAGGTTAAATAATTTTTACCTAGCAAAATACTACAAGCTAATTGAACATCATTTTGAATGATATGAATATTGTTATCGAGCGATATTTTTGGAGTTAATGCCATTCCTTGTTTTGAGATTGCAATATTATAAAATTTTCAGTGGATATAGCCATAAATTGATAGGAAATGTATAAAAACCAACGATTTGATAAATCTAAAATAGGTTCATTTTTTCTAAACTATATTTGTGTTTAAATTTTTTACTTTGAAATCATACAGTTCTTATATTCTAACAGGGATTTTAGTTTTTCATATTTTTATTACATTATTGAGTTTTTACAGCCTGTTTACCGATTATACTACTTGGACGAATTATCATCTAGTTTCGTTTGGGTATTTAGTATATACACTTTTGTGGGTAGGGGTTTGCAAAAAAAGCAGAATCATTTCTCTAGCTTATTTATTAGTTTCCTTATTGGAAATAGGGGCTAAATTATTTTTAAGCAAATCTGCATTAGGAGAAGTATTAGGAGATGTGTTGTTCCCTGCTAATTTAATTTTTATCGCCATCATCGCTTTGCTTTATAATTTAATTTTTAAAAGTCCTTTGCATGAATCTAAATAAACCAACCCGAATTATTTCCTTGGTTCCTTCTCAAACCGAATTGTTATTTGATTTAGGATTAAGAGAGGAGGTTATAGGAATTACAAAATTTTGCATTCATCCTGATGAATGGTTTCGTAGAAAAAAAAGGGTGGGTGGTACCAAAAAATTAAACCTTGATTTGATTCGAACGTTAAATCCTGATTTAATTTTAGCCAATAAAGAAGAGAATTTAAAAGAAGAAATAGAAGAATTGCAAAATGAGTTTACTGTTTATGTCAGTGATATTGCCACTATTAATGAAGCTTTTATAATGATTGAGGATATTGGCAAGTTGGTTCATTGTCAACAAAAATCAATTGAAATAGTGAATGGGATTAAGAAAGAAATGTCTATTCATCACTCAGTTAAAAAAAATAAAATAAATACGTTGTATTTAATTTGGCAAAACCCGTATATGGTAGCTGGCAATGATACTTTTATAAATGATATGATGCAAGAGGCTGGCTTTACTAATTTGGTTAAACAAAATCGTTATCCGATGATGACGTTGGAAGAAATAATAGGATTAAATCCAGAAGTTATTATGCTTTCGAGTGAGCCATTCCCTTTTGCAGATAAACACATTAATGAGTGGCAAATGCAATTGCCAAATACTAAAATTATTTTAGTAGATGGCGAATTATTTAGTTGGTATGGAAGCCGAATGTTGAAATCATTTCTGTATTTTAGAGGTCTATATGAAGAACTATCAGCATAATATTATTCTCATTTTTTCTTTAGCATTTTATTGGGTGCTTTGGTTATTGCTAAATCCAATATTGGGGTATATGTTAGACAGCGATTGCGTTGCCTATTTAACCATTGCTGAACGATTTGCTAAAGGACAATATTTTCAATCTATAAATGGCTTATGGAGTCCATTAAATGGTTGGATGATTGTACCTTTTATTAAATCAGGGGTTGATAGTTGGGCAATTGCAAAGTCAATGAATTTTTTTATCGGTGCAATTGTATTGGTACTTTCTTTTTTGTTAGCAACTCGGTTTGTGAAAAACAAAATTGCAACTTATTTGTTTGCAATCGTGTTTCCAATTGTACTTACTTATCAAGTGTACTTTCAAATGTTTGGTGATGTATTGCAACTTATTTTTTTATTGGGCTATATATTACTATTTACTTCTCCAAATTTTTTTAAATCAACGATTAAGGTCATCATTGCTTCTGTTTTAATGGGCATTGCGTATTATGCGAAGGCCTATAGTTTATTTTTCTTTTTAATTCATTTTGTGGCAATTGTAGCTTGGGCATTTTATCAACGACAAAGCACGTTGGCACAATCTGTGAAAAATATATTGATTGCATTTGTAATCATCTTTATTGTAATATTTCCTTGGAATTATGCGTTACACACTAAATATAAGGAATGGAACTTTATTGGTCAGTCGGGCAAAATGAATATGAGTTGGAACATTAATTCTGGCAAAACATTTAAGTCTACTTACACCCTAATAATCCCTCCAACTTATAATGATTCTCCTTCATTTTGGGAAGATCCTTACCTTACTCAACAAAATTTAAGTACTCCTTTTTCATCTGTCACACATTTTGTAAAATGGTTGGCAAGAGTTGTTCATTCTTGCGTTGAGGCAATCAACTGTTTTCATGAGCTTACTTTTTTTGCATTTGCCATTTTGTGTTTTGGGGTATACTATTATTTTAAAACTAATAAAGAACCTTTTTTCGAAAATGATTTTATGATGCAGCTTATTATCATGACTATGTTAATACTTCCTTTTGGCTATTTATTAATGCATATAGAAACCCGTTATATTTGGGCAAATAGTATTTTATTATGGATATTAGCACACCAAACAATGAATCAATTTAAACAACTAGGCGAACAGCAAAAGCTATTCCTTAATGTATTAATTGCGTTTTCATTTGTATTCTTTCCTATAAAAAATACATTTGCGCTGCGTAAAAAAAACAAAGATTTGTTTGATACAGCAGCACAATTGAACCAACTAAAATGGCACGGAAAATTTACGGCAAATGTTACAGATGCTGGCAAAATGTGGGTCATTGCTTATTTAACCAAATCGTCTTTTTTCACCATCGAAAAAACCAATTACAGTGAGCATGAGTTGATTGCTGAAATGAAACGATATGGTGTGCAATATTATTTTTTTGAAGCAGAAAATAATATAATAACTCCCGAACTGCATAATGCCTATTTTAAAAAAATAAATCAAATTAACAATATATCCATTTATCAATTTATAAATCACTAAAAAGTTATTGCAACCTTTTTTATTGGTCAACTGGCTTAATTTGTTGACTTACTATATTATTAATTACACATGGCTTTTTATCCATCGGTTTATTTTTCGAACGTAATCATAATATCCTTGTTGAAGCCTAAAGGTTAATAGCAACATAACTGCAACCCCAATTCCAGCTAAAATATATGATGTAGAATGATAACTTTCTCCTCCAAATAAATACAATATAATTGCTGCAACTAACGAGAATGCGACAAAAATTACTAGCATTAGCGGCCCCCCTACATCAATTCGTCTAGGTTTACTAAGGGTTTTGATAATCGTTCCGTTGTCTGTAGCTATAATTTGTAGCCGAGTAATTGGTAATGTATAAATATGGTTATCTATTTCGGCATGAGGAATAATTTTAATATCACCCTTGTGTTCTAAAATTTCAAAATCTAAATCATGAATTTGTAAATGCAGTCCAAGAAGGTGATTTTTTAGTTCCTCTACATTTTTTTTACTAAGTATAGTGGTGGAATTTCTAAATATCATGGATGTTTTTTTTAGTTTATTTCTAAATTTAACACCTTTTTTTTCCTTTACAAGATATTTAACAAAAAAAATCACTTTTTTTTGTTAACGACAAATTCTTAATGTTATATTATTATGTAGTTTTTGTATAAAAAAGCTACTCATTGAGTAGCTTTTTTATACATCAGTAATAATGAAATATTATTTTTCGCCTAAAAAAGAATAGCGATAATCCGTAGGAGGATTATATGTTTCTTTAATAGTACGTGCACTTAACCAACGATACAAATTAAGCATTGAGCCTGCTTTGTCATTTGTGCCTGAAGCTCTTGCACCACCAAATGGTTGTTGACCAACTACTGCACCTGATGGTTTATCATTAATATAGAAATTTCCTGCACTGTGCTGTAATTTCTTCATTGCGTTTGCTAATGCATAACGGTCTTGACTAAACACTGCACCCGTTAATGCATACTCTGAAGTAGAATCAACTAATTCACATGCTTTATTAAATTCACTTGCTTTGTAAGTGTAAATTGTTAAAACAGGTCCAAAAATTTCTTCACACATGGTGGTATATTTAGGATTGGTAGTTTCAATAACGGTAGGCTCCACAAACCAACCTTTTGCTGAATCGCATTTGCCACCTATTAAAATTTTACAAGATTTATCTTTTTTAGCAGCATCTATATATTTTTTGATATTATTAAATGATTTTTCATCGATAACTGCATTTACGAAGTTGGTGAAATCTTCTGTAGTTCCCATTTTCATGGTTTTAACTGCAGCTACTAATTTCTTTTTAACTTCTACTGCAATATTATCTGGAATATATGCACGAGAAGCCGCACTACACTTTTGTCCCTGATATTCAAATGCTCCTCGAGCTAAAGCGGCAACTAATGCATCTACTTGAGCTGTAGGATGTGCCAACACGAAGTCTTTACCACCAGTTTCGCCTACAATACGAGGATACGATTTGTATTTAGCTATGTTTTCGCCAATTGATTTCCACATGCCTTGAAAAACGCCTGTACTGCCTGTAAAATGTACACCAGCAAAATCTTTATGTCCAAAACAAATTTCACCTATTGTTGGACCACTTGCATATACTAAATTGATAACTCCATTTGGCAAGCCTGCTTCTTTCAAAATTTTCATGAATAAATTTGCTGAATAAATTTGTGTATTGGCAGGTTTCCAAACAACCACATTGCCACACATAGCAGCTGATGTAGGCAAATTACCTCCAATTGCAGTGAAGTTAAACGGTGTAACGGCTAATACAAATCCTTCTAAAGAACGATATTCAACTCGATTGTACATGCCAGTCCCAGAAATAGGTTGTTGAGCATAAATGTCATTTAAAAATGAAACATTAAATCGTAAAAAATCGATCAACTCACAGGTACTGTCAATTTCAGCTTGATATGGATTTTTACTTTGTCCTAACATTGTAGCTGCTAACATATCAAATCGATATTTTGTAGCTAATAAATCAGCTGCTTTTAAAAAAATTGAAGCTCTATCTACCCATGCCATATCAGCCCAATTTGGGTGAGCTGTTAATGCCGCATCAATAGCTAATTTTACATGAGATGCATCGCCTTGATGAAAGTGACCTAACACATGTTTCGTTTCATGTGGAGGACGAATTTCTATTTTTTTGCCGGTGCGAATTTCTTTATCGCCAATATACATTGGAATATCAACTTTTACTTTTTTAGCAGAAGCTAATGCTTTTTTTAATTGTAATT
This sequence comes from Chitinophagaceae bacterium, assembly GCA_044353665.1. Classification (GTDB taxonomy): domain Bacteria; phylum Bacteroidota; class Bacteroidia; order Chitinophagales; family Chitinophagaceae; genus OLB11. The sequence goes on from JBILBN010000005.1 coordinate 10,451, forward strand.
TTTCACTCGATTTAGGAGCAAATAGCAACACGGTTTCGTTTATTGGTGTTGGAATATGAAAATGTCCATTACTCATTTTTTATTATTTTTTAGATTGCGAAGTTACAATGAGAGAATGAGAAAAAAGAAGTGAATTTGTTAACTTACTTCATCGCCTTTTTAAAATTTGCAGGTATAGTAAATGGAAATTCAATTTCTTTATCAATATCAATTTTACTGACTTCCATATTTAATTGTGCAGCCCCTTTTACATCTTGTATGTAATATGTTCTATCTGTGGATAAAAAATTATTTTCTAATAATTGATAATTATTTAAGGATACTAAAACAGAACTTTTAGAAACTGAACGAGTCGTTTGCAATTGAATTTGTTTTAATGTGCTATCCGTTTTATTGTATGTTAATTGATTTGAGTAATCGTCATTTGAAATAAAAATGGACATTAAAGTATTTAACTCTTTGATGTCAGTAATTTTGCCTTCTGTGGCTATAGAATTGCCAACAATAATATCTTGCAAAACATTAAAACTAACTTCCATATTAATTAGTTTTTGTAAATCTTTGTAGCCATATAAGTAATATCGTTTATTAAAACGATCAATCGCTTTTACACTATCTGGAGTAATTAATGCTCGAGCTACTTCTATCCCAAACCCTGAAATGCTGGCCCATATTTTCGTGTTTTTCTCCAACCTAAAATTAGCATTAAAGTTTTGTTTTTGATCACCAGATTCGTAATGCATTTTAGTTTTAGCCTGAAATGTTTTGTAATATATGTTTCGGTAATTAATTATTTTACGAGCCAACACGGTATCAAAATTTGGTAAAATAGCTGGCAATTCTTTTTTTACAATCGCACTGTCTGTTTTCCCTTTTTCTATTTTCTTTTCAACTCTTTTTTCTTGTCGAGCCTCTTTCTTATTGTTTTTAATAAAGAAAGGTTTTACAAGATGACAACTGCTTATAAACATTGCATTAAATACTAACCATATTATTATTTTCTTATTCATTAATTTTTCCTGATTTTATTTTTTTTATAAGAATGGAATTGTTTTCCCCTTTATCTATCGCTAATTGCCAATATTTTTTTGCATTAGCATCGTCTTTTAATCTAAAATAAACATCTCCTAAATGTTCAAATAATGTACCGTCATCTTCCCCATCAGATTGAATGGCTTTTTCAATATATTTTTTTGCATCTTCAAACTTTCCTTGCTGATACAATATCCAACCATAAGTGTCTAAAAACGATTTTGAGGTTGGTTGCAATTCTAAACTTTTTTTAGACATTGCTTCTGCATCTAACAATCGTTCATTTCGAACCGATAAATAATAGGCATAATTATTTAACGTTGTTGCATCATTCGGAAATAATTTTAGGGCTTCGTCAAAACATTCATCACTTTGTTTGTATTTTTTTAGCGAATTGTATGCATCGCCCATGCTCGTATAAATAAGAGCAACTAAAGGTTTATTAGAGGTGTCTTTTTTTAATGCAATTTTAAATTCTTCTATTGATTTTTCTTGCTCATTTTTTTGAACGAATGCCAATCCTTTATAAAAATAAGGGAGTGCTTTTTCGTTAAATAGTTTACTTGTTTGCACACAAATAGCAATTGTACTGTCATATATTTTTTCATCAAAATAAAGACTTGCAACTTGAATCCAAACATCAAAATTACTGGTGTCTTTTGTAAGATAGCGTTTGTATTGCTCAATAGCTAAAGGTGTTTTTTTAGAAAATGTGAGCACATTGGCATAAATCAAAATAGCTTCTTTATCATCAGGGGCTGCAAGCGAAATGGTTTTCACTAATTCAATAATGTTGTCATCTTTTAAGGTGCTATCGCCATCTAATTTTTTAAGCGTAGGTAATATGATTGCAATTTTGGTTTCAGTGGACAAATTTTTGTTCTGCATTAATTTTAGCATAAAATCGTTGTATGCTTTTTTATCATTTGTAGATAAATAGTATTCTGCCAATGCAACTTGTGCAGTTGGGTCTGATCCATATTTAGTCTCTATTTCTTGATAAACTTTAGCAGCCTCAGCTGATTTTTTTTCAGCAATATAAATATCTGCAATCAGTAGTGGATAGTTTACATTCGCAGGGTATTCTTTTTGAAGCTTTTTAATTTCAAAAATAGCTAAATCAGACTTGTTTAAAATTAAATAAAGATTCTTCTTTTGGTTAATAATGTCTTCGTTAAAACCAATTATGCTTTCATAGAGATTTAAACAATCAACAGCTTTAGCATATTCTTTTGTTTTTAAAAACAATTGCGCTTTTTTGAAAATATAATCAGGGTTTGACGGTTTTTTTTCAATCAAGGAATTGTATTGTTTTTCAGCAACCTTATAGTTGGTGTTGTATAACAATAAAAATGTATAAAACTCTTGAAAATATGAATTTACTGGATTTATTTCAGATGCTTTTTGGGCTAATTTTTCAGCTGTTTTTATATTTTTATTTTGAAAATATAACCTTGATAAATTGTAATTAGCCGTTGCATTTTTGGGATATTTTTTTACAAATTCAATATACAGACTCTGCGCTTCATTATATTTACCTAATAATCTAGCGTTTTCAGCATTAAAAAAATCAACCAATTGGTTGGTTGATTCTTTTTTAGCTTTAATTTCTTCTTTGCTTAAATAATCTTGATTTTTAGAAACGTTCTTTCGAATACTACAAGCGTAAAAAAAGACCAGATTTAATAAGAGAATATATTGCGTTTTTATTATCATTTAACTTTTGATAGAGTAATCACCTAAGCTTAGTTCTTCTGCTTTTGATTGGCAATTTACATAATTTCCCAATAGCGTATTCGTAATTATAGAATTCTTAACAATTGAAGCATTGCCAATAATACTTTTACGGATAATAGAATTCTCTATCTGACAGCCTTCTTCCAGTGAAACATGGGGGCCAATGACAGCATTTTTAATAATAACATTTTCTCCAATATAACAGGGCTCAATGATTGAACTGTTTTCAATAACTGCCGAAGCATGGCGTAATGTTTCTGAATTTTTTTTAATTTCTAAAATGCGCTCTAGGGTATATACAGTTGCATCTTTATTGCCACAGTCTAACCATTCTTTTACTTGGTCGCTGTAAAATTGCACCCCTTTTTTCATCATGTTTTCCATGGCATCTGTCAATTGATATTCGCCACCATTTTTGATGTCATTATCTAACAAGTATTGCATTTCGTTTTTCAAGTTTTCACCATCTTTAAAATAGTAAACACCAATGATGGCTAAATCAGAAATAAATTCTTTAGGTTTTTCTACAAAGGATGTAATTAAACCATCAGCATTCATTTTTACCACACCAAATGCGCTTGGGTCAGCAACTTTTTGAGTCCAAATTACAGCATCTTTATTTGAGTCAATTGAAAAAGTAGCATCAAATAAAGTATCAGCAAAAGCGATAAATACACTTCCTTTTAAACACTCTTGCGCACACAAAATTGCATGTGCGGTTCCTAATGGTGTGTCTTGATAAAATATTCTACCTTTTGCGCCAAATTGTGCAGCTACTTTTACCAAATTTTCTTCTGCTTCTTTTCCAAAAACACGGCTTACAATAAAAGCGATTTCTTCAATTTTTTGATCTGTTGTGTTGGCTATGTCAGCTACAATACGATGTACCATTGGTTTTCCTGCAATAGGAATCAATGGTTTTGGTGTTGTTAATGTATGCGGTCTCATTCGTTTACCCATACCTGCCATTGGAATAATAATGTTCATATCTTTTAATTATTTGTTGTTAATTATAAATCAGTGCTTTTGTGTATTTTTTTTTATTCTCAATGAGTTGTTCAATTTACAATTAATCATTCGATTAGCCAGTACTTCCAAATCCTCCGCTTCCTCTTGCTGTTTCATCTAATGATTCTACTAAGTTCCATTCTCCAATTTCATATTTTGCAATCACCATTTGAGCAACTCTATCTCCATTTTTTATCGTTTGAACTTCGTTCGATAAATTAATTAAAATTACATTTATTTCTCCTCTATAATCACTGTCAATTGTGCCTGGCGTGTTTAAGCATGTCAAACCTTGTTTAATTGCCAAACCACTTCTTGGTCTAATTTGTGCTTCAAAACCTTTTGGCAATGCAATAAATAAACCAGTAGGAATCAATACTCGTTCCAAAGGATTTATAATGATATTTTTTTTTACAGAAGCGTAAATGTCCATTCCTGCCGAACCTTCTGTTTGATAAGCGGGTAGAGGATGTTCGCTTTTATTAATGATTTTTATTTGCATGTTTTTTGAAGATAACAAATGTATGTTTTAAGTCTAAAAAAATGAAATGTTTATATGACTATATAATTAATTTATTAGGATTTTGTCTATTATCCCAAAAGGGAATCAATTCAATTTTATTTTCATTTAATCTATAAAATAATGAAACATTTTTATGAACTACAACTTTTCTAATATTCCGAAATTCATCAAACATTGGATAGCATTTTGGATTTGATTTAATGAATAGTAATTCATTTTCAACTAGATCTATAAAAGATTGAGCAATTTCTTCATTCCAAGTTAATAATAAAAAATTAATAATTTCATCAAAATGACAAATGGCATTTCGTGTCCAAATTATTTCGAAAGTCATGATTTGTATTTTTTCATTACATCTTCATGTGCAATCACATCACCATTATTTGCTTGTCTTATGCCTTCATCTATACTATTTTGAATATACAACGGTAATGAGCTCCAATCATTTTCAATAGTTGAAGAATTAAGTACAGCATATAGTTCTCTAATAATTCGTTCATCTGCATTTTTCAATTCAAGCAAAATTTGTTGTTTCATTTCTAAAGCATTGAGCATCTTAAATTTATTTTTATAAAAATACTATTTTTTTCTAAATATTTATCTCACCTTCAAAAATAAATTCAGCTTGTCCTTTCAGCCAAATATTTTCAAATGATTGACCTTTTATGCTTTCTAATTTAACTGAAAGTTCGCCACCTAAAGTTTCAATAAAAATTTCAAAATTCTCATTTTGAGAGGGTTTGGGGAAATGTTCAACAATAAAAGAAATTGCCGATGCCGTAACACCAGTGCCGCAAGAAAGTGTTTCATCTTCTACACCTCGTTCGTATGTTCTCACGAAAATGGTATGCTCATTTAGTTTCTCAACAAAATTTACATTAATTCCTTCCTCTTTAAACATTGGACTATACCGAATCAATTTGCCTTCTTTTTTTACATCTAATTCGTCAACATATTCTGTAAAATGAACATAATGTGGTGAGCCAGTATTTAATTGAAAATAGGTTTCATTTACTTTTATTGATTGAACATCATTCATTTTTAAGGATACAATTTCATCTTCAAAAAAAGAGGCATGTTCTCCATCAATAGCCATAAATTTTACCTCTGTGGAAACCAATCCTAATTTTTTAGCGAATGCTGAAATACATCTTCCACCATTTCCACACATCGTACTTTCATTGCCATCGCTGTTGTAATAAACCATTTTAAAGTCATATCCATCTTGGTTTTCAAGCAACATTAAGCCATCTGCACCCACACCAAAATGTCGGTCACAAATATATTTTATTTGTGCGCTAGTGAGCGAATATTCCTGCTTTCTATTGTCTAAAAGAACAAAGTCATTGCCTGTTCCTTGATATTTGTAAAATTTCATTTAAACGATTTTTGATTTTCTAAATTGCATCCTATTTTAACCTAAAATCTAAAATCAAACATCGGGCATCGCAGCAAGTATGTCCAAACTTTTTTGAATCATATTTTCAATGCTTTTTGCGCCATCTTTAGTAAATTCTTTGCTTACTCTATTTGCCACTATGGTATTTACTGCCAAACAATGATGCCCAAAAACTCTTCCTAAACCAAAAATGGCGGATGTTTCCATTTCAAAATTGGTGATTCTATGTCCTTCAAATTGAAAACTTGATAATTTATCTACCAATTGAGGGAACTGTAAACCTGCTCTTACTACTCTGCCTTGAGGTGCATAAAAACCAGGACATGTTACCGTAATTCCTTGATGATAACCATCTTTAAAAAGATGTAATAATGCAGATGAACCTTGCACACCATAAGGCACAATGTTTTTGTTTTCTAAATCCGTGTGTTTTTTAAATGCTGAAACTAATTTGGTTTCATGCGCATTGTTTTCCAATAAATAGTAATGCAACACATTATCCAATCCAATGCCATGACTCGATGCGACCAAGCTATCCACAGGAATATCGGCTTGCAAACTTCCCGAGGTTCCAAAACGAATAATGTTTAATGATTTCTTTTCTTCTTTAATTGTTCTATTTTCAAAATCGATATTTACTAACGCATCCAATTCATTCATTACGATATCAATATTGTCTGGTCCAATTCCGCTTGATAAAACAGTCAATCTTTTTTTGCCAATAAACCCAGTGTGCGCCACAAATTCGCGATGCTGTGTTTTATGTTCAATGCTGTCAAAATATTTTGAAACTTCTTTCACCCGATCAGGATCACCAACGGTTATTACGGTATCGGCTAATTCATCGGGTCTTAAATTAATATGATAAACTCTGCCATCAGGCGTTAAAATCAATTCAGATTCACCAATTTTATTCATCTCGAAATTATTTAGATTGTAAATTTAAGAAGATTAAATAAGAATTTGCATTTTTTAAAAATAGTCTTACATTTGCGCTCCAATGGTCTTGTGGCCGAGTGGCTTAGGCACAGCTCTGCAAAAGCTGCTACAGCGGTTCGAATCCGCTCGAGACCTCTAAAATCCGATTCTTTAATCGGATTTTTTTATTTCATTTTGCTTTATAATAAACCATACTTTTTCAAGTAAATTTAACTTTATTATAATGCTTTTTTTTATTTAAGGCAATGTTTATTTACCTTATTTAAAAAATTAATAGTTACTTTTTTTTGTAGAATTAAAAATGGGTAATTTTTCTGTTTTTACGCTCATTATGTTAATAGCTTGTAAATAAAAAGTTTTGAATATACTTTTATGCGGTAATTAGCGTTTGATAATTATAAAACTTTAAAAATTATAGATGCAAACTTATACTCCTAATGATTTACTGCTTTACGTTTTAAATGAGTGTTCAGACGAACAAATTGTGCTCATACAAAATGCAATGGCTACCAATGCGGACATTAAAAACGAAGTGGAAATACTTGAAGCCAGTTTACAAGAAATTTCTACGATTTCGTATTCGCCCAATCCTAAAACAATGGATAAAATATTCGCTAAATTGCACCTCGAAAACAATGTGCTCATTGTTTGATTTGGTTAATGTCTCAACCTAAAATAGGTTTACACAAAAGGCAACATAATACCGAAAAATAAAAAAAACATTTGATTATTTATAAAATGATTTTAATAATTTTTTTCTACAGGTTGGTGTCTCACCAAACTGCTTATTTTGTTTGGTGAGACACTATTCGATAGTGAAATTTTTACTCAATGAACCTAAACGCTTAGGTTTTCATTAGACTGTTTAATGCTTCGCAGTGACGGAACGCATAGATATAATCCTTCAAGGTTTCTAAAAACCTTGAAGGATTAATGTTTTAATACTTCGGTAAGGATCCCGAATAAGTCGGTACAGGAAATGCTGAACAATATTAATTCGTTGAACGGTGCCTCTGACTATAAATGTCAGGGCAAGCTTTGCCACAAAAGATACACAAAGAAAAAGACCTCGACCTCAAAAAAAATAAAAGTCTGACATCCGACAACTGACATCCGACATCTCTCATTATATTTGCAGTATGATGTTTAAAAATCAAACAAATTTTTATAAAGGGAAAGTGAGAGATGTGTATACCATTGCTGAAAAATATGTAGTCATGGTGGCAAGTAATCGAATTTCGGCTTTTGATGTTATTTTGCCAAAACCCATTCCTTACAAAGGGCAAGTATTGAACCAAATTGCGGTGAAAATGTTGAATGCAACCAAAGACATTGTACCTAATTGGTTAATTGAGTCGCCTTTGCCACATATTTCAATTGGTTTGTTGTGCCAGCCTTTTGCTGTAGAAATGGTTATTCGGGGTAATTTAACAGGGCATGCTTGGAGAACCTACAAATCGGGTTTGAGGGAATTGTGTGGTTTAGCATTGCCAGAAGGAATGAAAGAAAATGATTATTTTCCTGCTCCAATGATTACGCCATCTACCAAAGCAATGGAAGGACATGATGAAGATATTTCGAAAGAAGAAATTATTGAAAGAGGCATTGTTTCGAAAGAAGATTATGCGCAATTAGAAAAAATTACACAACAATTATTTCAACGAGGTAAAGAAATAGCCGCAGAACGAGGATTGATTTTGGTAGATACGAAATATGAATTTGGGAAAATTGGCGATACCATTTATTTGATTGATGAAATTCATACACCCGATAGTTCCCGTTATTTTTATGCCGAAGGTTATGAAGACCGTCAAGCTAAGGGCGAACCTCAAAAACAATTGTCAAAAGAGTTTGTGAGAGAGTGGTTGATTGAAAATAATTTTATGGGCAAAGAAGGACAACAAGTTCCTGAAATGACACCTGAATTTATTGAAATGGTTTCGGCTCGTTACATCGAATTATTTGAAAAAATAACGAATGAAAAGTTTGTAAAAAATGAAGTTGATGAACGTTCGATTGTGGAAATTGTGAATCAGATATTAGAGAATAGATTTGAGATTTGAGACCTTTAGGTAATCGCTATCAATCGTTTTATTTTCAAAATAACATTCAACTTAATATCTCAACTCTCTAATCTCAAAATCTCATGTCTAAGTTTACCATTGCCATACACGGAGGAGCCGGAACGATTTTACAATCGATTTTAACACCCAAATTAGAAGCCAACTATAAACTAGGATTGCAAAATGCCTTAGATGCAGGTTACCAAGTATTGAAACAAAACGGAACTTCGTTAGATGCTGTTTGCGAAGCTATAAAATCGTTAGAAGATAATGAATTGTTTAATGCAGGAAAGGGTGCCGTATTTACGAATAAAGGCATTCATGAAATGGATGCATCCATCATGAAAGGTGATACCTTAGAAGCAGGAGCAGTAGCAGGTATACAAAATATTAAAAATCCAATTTCAGTAGCTCGTGATGTCATGCAATACTCGGGACACGTTTTGTTGAGTGGCGAAGGAGCAAAAGAATTTGCATTGAGCAGAGGATACGAAAATATGCCGAATAAATATTTTTACAATCAATTTAGATATGATCAATGGCAAGAAATAAAAGAGACCGATGACTTTCAATTAGACCATGCAAAAGTCGAACACAAAGGTTTTGCACATGAAGAAAAAAAGTTTGGAACCGTTGGTGCAGTGGCGTTAGATATGCAGGGCAATTTAGCAGCTGGCACATCTACCGGAGGGATGACCAATAAACGTTTTGGTAGAGTAGGCGATACGCCAATACCAGGCTCAGGCACCTATGCCAACAATAAAACATGTGCTGTTAGTTGCACTGGACATGGAGAGTTTTTTCTTCGTGCAGTGGTTGCCTATGATGTTTCGTGTTTAATGGAATATAAAGGGTTTACCCTGCAACAAGCTTGTGATTTGGTTGTAAAAGATAAGCTTGTAAAATTAGGTGGTGAAGGTGGTTTGATTGCTGTAGATGCTCAAGGGAATTTTGAACTGTCTTACAATTCAGAAGGAATGTATAGAGGTGCAAAAAACAGCGAAGGGCTGAATTTAGTAGGAATTTATAAGTAGGTTTTTGGGGATCAAGTGCCGTTTAAAACGAGTCTAAATTGCACCTGTTCCGCTGTTCGGAATCTAATACTTCAACGACATTAGCTTTGGGAGGATTTTTTGCAAAATATTTAATTTTATAATTTTCTTTTTGAATCTTTTTTATTATTTATCTTTACTTTATGATTTTAGATAGAAATACAAAATTAAATGAATTGCAAATATCTCTTTTAAAAAGCATAAGCATCATCAAAAAAACTGAAGATGTAAAAGAGCTACAATCTTTAATCAACTTTTATTTACGTAAAAAATTAGATGACTCAATAGAGAAAGTAGAAAATGAGAAAAATTATTCTCAAAATACGTATGAAGAATGGTTAAGATTAGCTAATGTAAATAAGTGATACATGTTGAAAATCGTTTTAGATACCAATGCTTTTATTAGTTGCATTGGAAAAAAATCAACATATAGAAATGTTTTTGATGCTCTACTTGAAAATAAAATTCAACTTTATATTTCTTCAGAAATACTTTTAGAATATGAAGAGAAATTTATTGAAAAATGGGGCATTGAGGTCACCGAAAATTTATTTTCATTGTTATTATCTTTAGATAATGTAATGTATAAAGAAATATTTTTTGATTTTAATTTAGTTTTTTTAGACAGTGATGATAATAAATTTGTAAACACTTTTATTGCTTCAAATTCAGATTTTATTGTTTCAAATGATAAACAAATCCTTCAACTAAATAAGAATGAGTTTCCTCAAATAGTTGTAATTACACTCCAGGAATTTAGCGAATCTTTATAAGGTACAATACTTTTTATAGGAAGAAAAAAATCAAATAGTTAATTTGAATTTTATTTGGTTTTAATATTCAATCCAAAGTATCAAACTGTATTCAATGCTTTAATTCGCTTTTTATATGCTTCAAGTAAAATTGATTTTTAATAAACAAATCAACATTTAATTCTCTAGATATTTCATAAAGTTGAAACTATGTGAGTGATATCACTCCAAATTTTAATTGCAACGTTTCTTGTCTAAATGGAAATAGCGTTGTTGTAAATAATAGCCTAAATAATGGAATGGTAATGTATGAATGGCATGATGAATGAATAAAAACCTAGCTTGTAAGATTATTGATTTCATTTTCTTTCTTTTTTTTATCTTGATATTGATTCATAAATACACTGATGAATGTGCTGATGGCTGCAGGAGAAATAATATATATCTTTTCTGTGGAATCCAGATTTTCAAATTCCTTAAATAATATAGACAGCAATATTATATATAAGGAAGTGCTCAAAGGATATGTAATTATTTCAATCAACTTTTTCGCTTGATTATTCTTAGTTGATTTTTCTGTCAAAAATGTAATGAATTTAAAAAATAGAATTAAAGGGAGTCCTCCTATAAAGGATACAATTGTATAGATTATAAAAATCATACAATCGAATTTTATTGAACTATCGATACCTTGAAAAAGTATTTTTTTTTGCATCTCTTCATATAATATATAAGAAATGCAAATTATTAAAGCGAGGATAAAATTGTATAGCTGTGCTTTAATCCAAATTTTTAAAATATTCATATAAAAAGTACTTTGAAAAGCAAAGTAAAAGTATTTATTATCAAAAACAAAATTATTTTTATCATAAAAAATGTTAAAATAAAAATGAGTAATAAAATAACCTCGAAGGAGTTGCATTGAGGTTATTTTATTGATATCCTGTAGCTAAAAATTACAAGTAAGAAATATAGAAAATTAAAAACGTGCAAAGAAGTTTGATACAAAAGTTAAAAGAATTTTTCAAACTTTGAATATAAAAATAAATTAAATATTTCTGACCATTGCTGTGGCATTTCCAATTTTTACTTTTTTATTTTTTAGTTTTTCCTCGCTAATCAATCGTAAAACATCGCTTACTTTATTTTTACGAATGGCCACAAAAGCATAAAAATCTTTCACTTCAATCAATCCAATATCATCTGATTTTAGTTTGGCTCGTTGACTAAAAAAACCAACAATATCAATTTTATTGACTTTATCTTTTTTACCTAAAGACACATGCAGCGTACTCCATTCTGTTTTAGTTGGTAACGGTAAATTTTCGGAAAACTCAATTTCTTCAATTTCTTCATGAATGTAATTGGGCAATTTTTCTTCTGGTGACAATAAAACAACTACAGTTCCAAAGTCATCCATACGAGCCGTTCGTCCGTTTCGATGTGTGTATACATCTTCAGTGGCAGGTAAATGATAATGAATAATATAGCGAATGCCTTTGATGTCCAAACCACGAGAAGCTAAATCTGTTGTGATTAGCAAATTGCTTGTGCCGTTTTTAAATGCAAATAATTCGCTTTCACGCTCACGTTGTTCCATACCTCCATGATAATAGGAAACTTGAATGCCTTTTTCGTATAATAATTTTGCCACTCGTTCCACTGCATCTCGATGATTGCAAAACACAATCGTTGGTTTATGGCCGATGAAACAAAGCAAAGAAGTTAAATCATTTATTTTATCTTTTTCTTTAGTATGCAATGTTTTTACTTCTACTTTTTGAAAAGCAATATCATCGACAGCCACCAAATGATTGATGATATGCGGATTGTTTATTTTGATAAAGTCAGGAATTTCTTTTGCTATTGTAGCAGAGGATAATATTTTTTTACGAACACTTTTTAAAGAGTTAACAATGAAACTTATTTCTTCGGTAAAACCCAATTCTAAATTCTTGTCATATTCATCTAAAATTAATGTTTCAATAGAAAAGAAATTAATATTTTTTCTTCGAATATGATCGGCAATTCTTCCTGCTGTACCAATAATTAAAGTTGGTTCTTGCAATAAATTTTGCTCTTCAATTTCACGTTTGTGTCCCCCATAACAAAGTGTTACTTTGTAGCCCGAGTTAAACTTACGAAACACTTCATCAATTTGCAGTGCCAATTCTCTACTTGGCACAATTATCATGGCTTGAGTATGTGTATTTTCTTTGTCGAAATTGAGCAACAACGGCAATAAAAAGGCCAATGTTTTCCCACTTCCTGTATTCGATAAAATAACCAATTCGTCGAAATTAGGATATGATGCCAACACATCTTCTTGCATTTTATTCAACGATTGAATATCGAATGGTTTTATTATTTCTTGTATATTTTGATTCATAATTTTTAAGTCTCGTTATATACCTTCTCCAAAGGAGATAAAATTGAACGATATTTTATTTACTACTTCTTCCCTAATTGCCGACATTCCTCATCTGACAACATTTTAAGATTTCTCTTCCCACACTTTCACTAACTCAACACAAGTGTCCATAGCTTTTTGCATATCTTGAACGCTTACATATTCATGCTTTGAGTGAATCGCCATTTCGCCTGTAAAAATATTCGGACAAGGTAAACCCATAAATGACAAACGAGAGCCATCAGTGCCACCACGAATTAAATGTTGCTCAGGTTTTACACCAGCACGAACCATCGCTTCATTGGCATAATCCATTACAAAGCTTAAATCTTTCAAAATATCCATCATGTTTCTGTATTGTTCGTACACAGAAAATTCGTATGAAGCACCAGGATATTGAGCAACAATTTCTTTTGCAATATTTTCCAAACGATCTTCATGCACTTTTAACATCGAAGTTTCAAAATCACGAATGATAAATTTAATCGTTGTTTTTTCTTGAATTCCATTTACTGCAGTTGGATGAATGTAGCCTTGTCTTCCTTCTGTTGTTTCTGGGCTCCAAGAATCTTTTGGCAACGCATCTAAAATCTCACCTGCAATTTTTGTTGCATTTATTAATTTACCTTTTGCATAACCTGGATGTGCGCTAATGCCATGAATAACTAATGTTGCGCCATCGGCACTAAATGATTCGCCTTCTAAAGCACCTCGTTCTCCACCATCTAAAGTATAGCCATATTGAGCACCTAATTTTTCCATATTTACTTGCTCAACACCTCTTCCTACTTCTTCATCGGGCGTAAATAAAATTCTAATTTTCCCATGTTTTATTTCAGGGTGAGCATGCAAAAAATTGGCTAAATCCATAATGATTGCAACTCCAGCTTTATCGTCTGCTCCTAACAAAGTTGTGCCAGACGCAGTAATAATATCATCACCAATGCGCTGTGCTAAATATTTATGTTTTGCCGTTGTTATTACTTGTGTTGTATCATCAGGTAATATAATATCTTGACCTTGGTAGTTTTTATGTAAAATTGGTTTCACATTCGTACCACTGCAATCAGGCGCTGTGTCCATGTGTGCACAAAAACAAATAACAGGGACATTTTTATCAGTATTAGAAGGAATCGTTGCATAAACATATCCATGCGCATCCAATTCAACTTCTGTTAGACCAATTTCTTTCAGCTCTAGTTCCAAAACACGAGCTAAATCTTTTTGTTTTTCAGTACTCGGAAAACAAGTAGCTTCAGGGTCACTTTGGGTATCAATTTGCACATATCGCATGAAACGCTCAGCAACCGAATAATTATAAGCCATAAAAATATTTTTTGTGCTGCGAAGATAATACAATAGTTGTTAGGTGTTAGATGTAAGTTCGTTGTTCTTTTTTTTTTGAAATCATCGACATTTACTTTGTGCATCAAATTTGCGTCGCACTCTTCGAGGACACCTCCTTTATTCAACATTTAAATCCATAATACTTCAAACAATAAAACCAATATCTACCATCCGACAATAATTAAAAAGTGTATTTTTGTAAAATGAATATGTTCAACTTTTCAGAAATTTCCATTCAGCAAATATTAACCTGCACATTTGCATTGTTTGCTGTCATTGATGTATTAGGCTCCATTCCTGTTTTAATTTCACTCAAAAATAAAATGGGAAACATCAGCGCTACACGGGCAACAGCTGTTTCAGGTTTATTAATGCTTGCATTTTTGTTTTTTGGTCAACAATTTTTAGGATTGCTTGGTTTAGACATCAGTTCATTTGCCATAGCAGGTTCAATTGTGCTTTTTATATTAGGATTAGAAATGGTTTTAGGACACGATTTTTTTAAAGGCGATACCAATGCGAAATCAGGTTCAATTGTTCCTATTGCCTTTCCAATTATTGCAGGATCTGGAACATTGACAACCATTATGTCTATTAAATCACTATACAGTACATACAATATCATGATTGCAATTTTTATTAATTTAATTGTTATTTTCTTTGCTTTAAAAAGTTTAAATCTTTTAGAAAAAATATTGGGGCAATCAGGTATTTTAGTGATTAGAAAATTTTTTGGAGTTATCCTTTTAGCAATCGCAGTTAAAATGTTTCGCACAAATTTTCATCTATGAGAATACCTTTTTTATTTCAAGGATAGAATGTAGGATTTGTTTTGGTTAAATAGTTTTATGCTTATTAACATTCGTGTATAAGTTTTTTTACAAAAAATTTCTTCTACTAAAAATAAATAACTATAATTGTATTGCAAAAATATCTTACTAACCCATAAATTCAAAAAATCCGAGTGTGTCAATCATTCGGTTTTTTTTTGCCTATCTCTCAATGGGTTTATTCATCAACGTTACAAGGGATTTATTTTTTTTATTTTATAATAATATTTTATTTATTTGAAAAAATAAAAAAACAATTTTGGAACATTATTTTTTCATTTTTATTAAAATATTTTTTCAAAATAAATTTTTAACAAAAAAATAGTTCTACTGCTTACATATTATTGATTTAATTTTAACCTCTAAAAAATAGTTATTATGCTTTATTCGATGACGGGTTTTGGACGAACAGAATTTAATGTGAGTGAATATATTTGCTCCTTAGAAATTCGTTCTCTAAATGGAAAACAATTTGAGATTAACACAAAAATTCCTCCAATTTTAAAATTGTATGAAATTGAATTGAGAAACATTGTACAGCATCAATTAACGAGAGGCAGTGTTGAAGTTTCTATTTATTTAAAACAACATGGAATTTCTAAACCAGTTACTGTAAATGTTGATTTAGCTAAATATTATTTTAACGCCATTACTGAAATTGCGAACGAATTAAATTTGGAACAAAAAGACATTTTACCAACGTTGATGCGCATGCCAGAAATAGTTTCATCAGTAAATGATACTTTAGATGAAGCACATTGGAATATAATAGCAGCAAAGGTTGTAGAAACGTGTGAAATACTAAATAATCATCGTCGTCAAGAGGGAGTGATGTTGACGAGGCATATTGAAAACAATATTTTAAAAATAAAATCGCTTTGTCTATCAGTAGATTCTTTTGAGAAAAATAGAACAGAACGAGTTCGTGAAAAATTGCACCAATCCTTAAATGATTTTTTACAAACCGGCAATGCAGACAAAAATCGTTTAGAGCAAGAAATTATTTATTACATTGAAAAATTTGACATTACAGAAGAAAAAAATCGATTGCTGCATCATTGCGACTATTTTGCTGAGCTAATGAATGAAGAAATTAACACCAAGGGGAAAAAACTAGGATTTTTATTGCAAGAAATTGGTAGAGAAATTAACACCATGGGTTCTAAAGCAAATGATGTAGACATTCAAAAGTTAGTAGTTGATATGAAAGATGAATTGGAACAAGCAAAAGAACAATTATTAAATGCATTATAATATAAACATGAAAACTATTTTATTTTCAATTTTATTTTTTTCAATCGCATACACTTCATGTGTACCATCAAATGTATTTGAAAAAAATGTGGCTATTCCTAATTGTAAATGGAAAAATGAATTTAAGCCAACATACGAATTTGAGATCACGGATACTGTTTCAAACTATTCACTTTTCTTAACGATGCGCCATACCGATGCATATCAATACGCCAATATTTGGTTGAATATTAAAACAAAAATGCCAAATGAAAATGAGTATACCTCGATGCGAATAGAAGTGCCTTTAGCCCAAGAAAATGGAAAATGGTTAGCTCGAAAATCAATGAATGAAATTTATGAACACAAAGCCTCATTAACAGGAAATGGAGCAGTTCATTTTGCTAAAAAAGGCATTTATACAATTCAATTAGAGCAAATTATGCGTGTAAATCCTCTCACAGAAGTCATGAGTGTTGGAATTCGGTTAGAAAAAATAGTTCAATAAATTTACAATCCATCAATCATTATTAAACATTCAATACAATGTTATCTCAAATAAAAACAACAGAATTGGTAAAAAAATACGGTAATCGTACCGTAGTAAAAAAAGTATCGATAGAAGTTAAACAAGGAGAAATCGTAGGATTGCTTGGGCCCAATGGCGCTGGGAAAACCACTACATTTTATATGACTGTAGGTTTAATAAAGCCTGATGAAGGGGAGGTGTTTTTAGATGATAAAAATATTACTAAAATGCCCATGTATGAACGAGCTCAACTGGGAATTGGTTACCTTCCTCAGGAAGCCAGTATTTTTAGAAAAATGAGTGTGGAAGACAATATTATTGCGGTGTTAGAAATTACTAAATTGTCAAAACAAGCGCAAAAAGATAAGTTAGAAAGTTTGTTAAGTGAATTTCGATTAACACATGTGCGTAAAAGTATGGGAGATGTTTTAAGTGGTGGAGAACGACGTAGAACAGAAATAGCTCGTGCATTAGCAATGAGTCCAAAATTTATATTATTAGATGAGCCATTTGCTGGTATTGATCCAATTGCAGTTGAAGATATTCAATTAATTGTGGAGCAGCTAAAATTAAAAAATATAGGTATTTTAATAACAGACCATAATGTGCAAGAAACGCTTTCGATAACAGATAGAGCGTACCTATTATATGATGGAAATATATTAAAATCAGGCACTGCGGAAGAATTAGCATCGGATGAACAAGTTCGAAAATTATATTTAGGACAAAACTTTGAGTTAAGACGAAAAGTAAAATAGTCGTTTAGGACTTGAAGATTATCTTATGAAAAATACCAACGATTCATTTCTAAACTCTAACAACTATTCCATAAT
This sequence comes from Chitinophagaceae bacterium, assembly GCA_044353665.1. GTDB lineage: Bacteria > Bacteroidota > Bacteroidia > Chitinophagales > Chitinophagaceae > OLB11. Next base: position 28,138 of record JBILBN010000005.1, read on the forward strand.
TGTAATTCCGATAAATAATATTATTTTTGTCGCTCGAGTACATTATTCGAAATGTTAAATTATTATGAAAATATTAAATCCTGCTTTAAAGAGTTTTATCAAATTACGTTGGAGTGGTATTGATAATTTTTTGCTGAATCCTGAAAGCACACAAGCAATGGTTTTCAATAGTCTCATTCATAACGGTCAATTTACTGAATTTGGGAAAAAATATAACTTTCAACATATTAATAGTTTAAAAGATTTTAAATCTATTGTTCCTATTCATGATTATGATGATTTGAAACCATATATCCAAAAAATGATGGAAGGTTCACAAAATGTTTTATGGAATTCTCCGATCACTTGGTTTGCAAAATCGAGTGGAACTACATCTGACAAAAGTAAATTTATCCCAGTGAGTAACGAAGCTATTGAAGAAGGCCATTTTAAATCTTCCAAAGATGTGTTGGCTTTATATTATCATAACTTTCCACAATCGGGCATATTATCTGGGAAATGCTTAACATTGGGCGGAAGTCATCAAGTTAATCAGCTAAGCGGAGATTCTTATTATGGCGATTTGTCAGCGGTGATGATTCAAAACATGTCGCATTTTACACAATTACTTCGTACACCCGACATATCAATTGCATTAATGCAAGAATGGGAAGAAAAGATAGATAAAATGGCGCAAAGTACCATTTTAGAAGATGTGACTATGATTGCTGGCGTTCCTACCTGGACCATAGTATTAATCAAGAAAATTTTTGAACTCACGGGCAAAAATAATTTACATGATATTTGGCCAAACCTTGAATTATACATGCATGGGGGCGTAAATTTTACACCCTATGAGCAACAATTTAAAAAGCTAATTCCGTCTCGAAATATGAATTATTTAGAGACGTATAATGCGTCAGAAGGTTTTTTTGCAGCGCAAGACATTATTGGAAGAGATGGCATGTTGTTATTTTTAAATCATGGAATATACTATGAGTTTATGCCGATTGAAGAACAAGGAAAAACAAACCCCGAAACATTGTCTTTAGAAGAAGTAGAAATTGGTAAAAATTATGCACCAATTATCTCTACAAATTCTGGTTTGTGGCGCTATATTATTGGAGATACCATACAATTTGTGTCTACTAATCCGTTTAGAATTAAAGTTTCCGGTCGATTAAAACACTTTATTAATGCGTTTGGTGAAGAATTGATAATTGATAACTCTGATTATGCCATTGCTGAGGCAAGTAAATACAGTAACTGCACCGTGAGTGATTATACAGCTGCTCCTGTTTATTTTAGTGATGGAGGTAATGGTTGTCACGAATGGGCTATTGAATTTGAACAAGCTCCTGAAAATCAAACTTTATTCAATGAAATTTTAGATAAAAAATTACAAGAAATAAATTCAGATTATGAAGCCAAGCGCTACAAAAGCATTGCTTTAACCGAACCCAAAATAAATCTTTTGCCTAAAGGATCTTTCAATAATTGGTTAAAAAGTAAAGGTAAATTAGGAGGTCAACACAAAGTACCTCGTTTAAGCAACGATCGAACTATTTTAGAAGAAGTATTAGCAAGCTTGTAGATTTATTTTTTGTCAAAAGCTGAAATTTTTTATTCATCGTAATTGTGCCTTTTCCGTTATTTGGAATCGTACTTTTCAACTGCATATTCATAGTTTTACAATATACTTTTTTTGAAAAATATTTTTTATTTTAATGAGGCTTCAATCATTTTATCGTCAAATGATTCTTCAAAAAACTTACCATTAATATTAAAAATCAATTTTGAAAATTCCGTTTTTAGAGAAGATAGAATTAAAGCATTTGCTTTTTGATCATCAATTATTTTAGCATCTATTTTATTTGCCTTCATCAATTTAAGTAACTCAAAATGCATTTTGTCTGTCAGTTTAAACTCATTATGAAATTGTTGAATAGATTTAAATTTATTAAAATCGTTTTTATTAAAATAAAAATATTTTTGCGTAAATAATTCAGCAATATGTTTCGTGTAAAAGTAAATGAGCTTATGATTATAACTTGTATCTAGTCTAACAAATATATCTGGACTGATTCCTTGGTTTGCAAAAACTTCTCTTTTTTTCAGAGAATAATACTTCTTTTTGGCAGTATTTTTAATGGTATCAAATGCTGTTAATTTGCCTTGTTTAAATCGAGATTCTATATCTTCATCATATTTTTCTTTTCCGTCAACATATGATTTTTGAATGCATCTTCCACTGGGTAAAAAATAACGAGCAACCGTTATTCGAATGGCAGAATGGTCTGGTAATTCAAATTGTTCTTGCACCAAGCCTTTGCCATAACTTCTACGTCCAATAACCGTTCCTCTGTCTAAATCTTGAACAATACCAGCTAAAATTTCACTTGCCGAAGCAGCATATTCATTAATTAAAATAGTCACTTTTCCTTGTTCAAATTCCCCTTCAACATTGCTAATTATAGAGTCTTTGTTATTTTTACCAATTGTAGAAATGAGGGTATGTGTGCCAGGTATTAATTCATCTGCAATCTGGGCTACAGCATTCATATATCCGCCAGGATTGTCTCTAACATCAATAATTAAGTGGCTTATTTTTTGGTTAACTAAATAGGAAAGGGCATTTTTAAATTCTGTATAGGTTGTTTCACTGAAAACTTTTATGGATATATAGCCTGTTGTATCATTTATTTTAAAATAAGCTTGAACACTTTTAATCGGTACAATTCCTCTTTTAATGGTAACTTCTTCCAATTTATTATTTAAATGAAGGACTTTCAATTTGAGTGATTTATCCTTCTCTCCTCTAATTTTATGAATAATTTCTTCATCACTTAACATTTTTCCAGAAATAATGTTTGTGTCTACTTGAATGATTTTATCGCCTGGGAAAAGACCTTTGTTTTCACTTGGTCCATCCGATATAATCGAGGAGATATACATCGTGTCTTGAAATGAAAAAAACGAAACTCCAATTCCAAAAAAAGATCCTGACAATTGTTCGTTTACTCTTGTTAACTCTTGTTTTGGAATGTAAACAGTATGAGGATCTAGTGTTTTTAAAATACCTTCAATCCCATTTTTATTAAGCATTTCAACGTCTATGCTGTCTACATATTCTCTTTCAATTAAATCAACGAGTTCATTTAAATTTGCATTTGAATGAGTTGATTTAGACGTGAATGACTTTGAAAGCTTAAAGCCCAAAAACATTCCAATGATTAAAACAATAGAAAATAAAAAAGGGAGTAAGAAAAATGACTTAGTTTGTTTTTCCACAAAGAAAATAAATAGGATTATTTTACGGTCAGTATTTTGGCAACACCAGTTGTGTCAGCTCCATCTAAACTCCAGGTTAATAAATACACAGATTGATTTCCGATGGTTGTAGGAATAAAATAATTGTGTTTATTAATGCTATCGAAAGTGAAGGTGCTTGGTATAATCCATTTAAATTTGCTATAATTTTCGGAGCAATTTAATAAATATACGGTGTCATTTACTTTTGCTGTATTTTTTGAAAAAGTAAAACAAGCTTTTAGAGGGCCTGCTTTTTTATTGCATGCAGAAAAACCGATGACAGCTAAAATGGATAAACCTAAAAAAAATCCTTTCATGAGAATGTTATTTGTATCAAAAGTTAAAAGTAATTGATTTTTGTTTATTCTAAAAATGAATTTTACAATATTAATTGTGCTCGAGATTTTAATATTGCTGGATTAATATCAAAAACGTAATTGATTATCGATATTTTGGGGAGTAATTTCAATAATTCACTGTGAAAATCATGTCTTTCATGACCGCCTTTTATCATCCAAATATAATCGATATTTTTAGCTTCAGGTATTAAATAATGGGGTTGGTTTCTATTGCAATAAATAATATGTTCTCGGAGTTTATTGGTTTCTTCATAGGCATAAACCGAAAAGTAGCTGTCTTTTATTTTTTTTTCGTGCGAATGATTAAGTTTAAAATCTACATTGATTGATTGATTTAAATGCCAAATCAACTGATAAGAGGGCTTGGGAGATACAATGCCAATTAATAAAACATCTTCGAAGAAATCTTCTTCAATGAAAGCCGTATTTAAAATTAATTTTTGAGATTTTGCCATGTGTTATTACGGTTTCCAAAAGTGATTTTCAAAATTAATGATTTGGTTGTCTTTTATTTCAATTTTTTCTGATTCTAATAATTCTTGCATAAGTGTTGGAGATGCAAAATGATGACGACCGGTTAATAATCCATTTCGATTTACAACACGATGCGCAGGCACTTTTGGTTTTGCTGTGTGGCTTGCATTCATAGCCCAACCCACCATTCTTGCTGTTGTTCTTGCACCAATGGCATCTGCTATTGCACCATAAGAGGTAACCTTCCCCTTCGGTATTTTACGAACGATTTCATAAATTTTCTCTATCCAATCAATATTATTTATTTTGATTTCTTCTGACATTTATTCTGTTTTTGGCGCTCAATAAAATACTGTTTTTTATCTAAATCAATTACATTTTTGTAGTCATAAGGACAATGCAAACAACCGTTCCCACAGCAATAGCCACGTTTCAAATGCATTTCTTCTGTAAATACAAATAAACCCTTTTCAGGTTCATCATCATTAAACATGGGTTTCTTCACTTAAATCTTTTTTAGGAGGAACTACAATTTTTTCTTTGGGCAGTCTGAAGCTTATATAGTGTATCGTTCTATGATCAATCAAGTGCATTCCTTCATAAAAAGTTTGAATATTTAAAGGAAAATCTGGCGTGCCATTTACATAAATATTTTCGATGTCTTGTACAATTTCACATTTTTGAAATGCAGTAACTTCTTGAGTAAAAGCATACAATTCATCCGAATCGGTTTTTAATTGTACGATGCCATTTTCTTTTAATAATTGCTGATAAATGGCTAAAAACTTATGGTGGGTTAATCTATTTTTAGCTTTAGATTCCCTTAAAAATGGATCTGGGAAGGTGATCCAAATTTCTGAAATGCTGTTGTTTGCAAAAAAATCTAAAATTTGTTCAATTTTTATCCGAAGAAAAGCCACGTTGTGCACCCCTTCTGTTAGTGCCATTTTTGCACCCACAAACATTCTATTCCCTTTAATATCTACCCCAATGAAATTTTTATCAGGAAACGCTTTGGCTAAATTTACAGAATATTCTCCTTTGCCACAGGCCAACTCTAATACAATTGGGTTTTCGTTTTTAAACACTTCCGAGGACCATTTGTCTTTAAAGTTTTCAGGAAATTCAAACACATTGTCAAATTCTTTTATTGCAGCAAAACGAAATAATTTTTTTCCTTTCATATTTGGCAAATATAACAGTGAGTTTTCAGTTGTAGGTTGTATAGTGTATATTTTTTGGCAAATTACAGCAGAAAAAGCTCAACAACGTTGAATAGTTGAATGGAGCGTCGCCACTAAAGATGCTAAAAGAGTAAGGCCTCGACCTCAAAAAAATGTATTTTATTCTTTTGCAGTTTAGCATTTTGAAATAGAAAGATAATTTGTAGATTTGCCAAGCAATAAAAGTAAGAATCATGCAAGCAGATTTAGATAAAATAGTAAAAGACACCAATGAAAATATGAGCCGTGCAATCACTCATTTTGAAGCTGAGGTATTGAAAATTAGAGCAGGTAAAGCAACGCCATCGATGTTAGATGGTTTAACGGTAGATTATTACGGAGCGCCAACGCCCATTGCACAAGTTGCCAATTTACAGGTGGTTGATGCCAGAACATTAACGATTCAGCCTTGGGAAAAAAACATGATGGCACCCATTGAGCGTTCTATTATGCAGGCGAATTTGGGTGTAACTCCTCAAAACGATGGAATTATTATTAAATTATTTATGCCGCCAATTACAGAAGAACGAAGAAAAGAGTTTGTAAAAAAAGCCTATGCAGAAGGTGAATCGGCAAAAATTGCGATCCGAAATATTAGAAGAGATGGCATGGAAGCTGTGAAAAAAATGCAAAAAGATGGATTGAGTGAAGATGCTGCTAAGGAAACAGAAGCAAGGGTGCAGGGTATTACGGACAAAAAAATTATTGAAATAGATACGCATTGTGCTGCTAAAGAAAAAGAATTATTAACGGTTTAAACATGCTAGAAGCTCTTCAAGCTTATTTAAAAGATAATTGGGTGTTGGCTATTTCAACACCCATTTATATTATATTGATTACGTTGGAAGTGGTATTGAGTAATTATCAAAAACGAAATTACTATTCGATTAAAGAAACGTTGATCAATATTTGGTTAAATATTGCCAATGCCAGTTTGGGTTTGGTTGTAAAGGGAGCTACATTGGTATTTTTAATGTGGATAGGCCAATTTCATATTATGCATGTTTCTAATCCTTATTTATATTGGGTTTTATTGTTTTTTATGGTTGATTTTAGTTTTTATTTCGAACATAGATGCGAACATTTTTCAAGAGTATTGTGGGCGGTGCATGTTACCCATCATTCATCACAAGAGTATAATTTAACCACTGGTTTTAGATCCTCAGTATTTCGTCCTTTTGTCAATTTTTGGTTTTTTATTCCTTGGGTTTTACTAGGGTTTAATCCGTTAGATATTTTATTGATGGATGCAATTTGTCAGATTTATGGGATTATGGTGCATACACAATACGTTCGAAAAATGCCCAAATGGTTTGAATTTTTTTTTGTTACGCCATCGCATCACAGAGTACATCATGCCACTAATCTTGTATATTTAGATAAAAATATGGGTATGGTGCTTATCGTTTGGGATAAACTTTTCGGAACGTTTCAAGATGAACTAGAAAGTGAAAAAGCAGTATTTGGGTTAACAAAAAATCCAGCTCATCCTTATCATCCTATTCAAATAATTACCCATGAATGGAAAGCGTTGTTTAAAGATATTACCAAAAGCAATATTACTATTATAGATAGAATGAAATACATCGTTAATCCACCTGGATGGAGTCATGATAAGAGTTTCAAAACAATCAAAGAATTGTGAATTAAATTGACATATGTATAAAAAAAAACGCTCCGATTTTTCGAAGCGTATTTTAAATATGGATTTTGGTTTTTATCTATTTTGTCTGTCTAAAAATTCAGTTAAATCATCTTTACTGCTTTGGAACGTAAATACATCATTTACTATATAGATATTCTTTTTGTCGGCAATTTTTGAATAACTTAATTTAATGAAATCTAGTTTATTACTTTCAAATGAGAATTCGCTCAATATACCTTTCAATTGAAATACAGTAATCACATTATCTTTAATGGCTTGTTTGGCTACATTAAATTTAGTTGATTCGAAAGAGGAATTTCTAATTTGTTCTATCAAAGAATTAAACCTTCCTGTACTCATTGCACCGTTGTAAGAATTCCAATTATTATCCTCATATCTAATTTCAACTTGATCAGGTCTGTTATTTGGATGATTGTTCCAATCATTATTGTCGTTGTGAATGTTCCAAGTATGATGATAATCTCTTTCATCTATGTTGTTTCGATCTCGATCGTTATGCCATTGTTGATTATTGTTCCATTCTTGTCTGTTGTCGTTCCAAGAATCCCAATTGTCATTATTATTCCAATAACCATAATCATCTATACAACAATTTTCTTCAATGTCAATTAGATTTTTAGAAACTGTACAATAATATATTTTACTCGGTTTCGTTAATATTTTACCTTGATAAATTACTGTACCTTCTCGATATCCATATCCGTTAGAAACGTAAGAAAATATTTTTATTTTATGCCATCCTGGAGTGATGTTTCCAATAGTAAGTGTTTTGCTAATTTTATTATATCTCTTTCCATCAACAGTAATGGATAAACTTCTTCCTCTAACATCACGAATGCGCAACATGCTATTTTTCCAAGTTGCAAAGGATGGTAATGCCAAAACGAGAACTAACACTACTGTAATTATTCTTTTCATGTATATATTTTATATTTTTTAAATTTATAATTAGTTTCTTGCTACAAATATATAAATATATTTATGTTATGAGAGTAATGAATGACAAATTATTCCGGTGGCGATAGCCGCATTTAAACTTTCGGCTTGGCCTTTTCGGGGTATAGCAATTTTGTGTGTACTCAATTTTATGATTGAATTACTCACCCCTTTTGATTCGTTCCCAATAATAATAAATCCTTCTTTTATAGCTTTGTGAGAAGAAATAGCATCTCCATTTAAAATGGCTACATAAGATGGGATATGCTTATTAACCGTCAATAAATGTTCGATATTTAAATATTGAGTGTTGATTCTGAAAACACTGCCCATGCTAGCCTGCACTACTTTACTGTTAAAAACATCAACTGTATCTTCACTGCAATAAACTGTATTAATGCCAAACCAGTCTGCTATTCTTATTATACTTCCTAAGTTTCCTGGATCCTGAATTCTGTCTAAAACTATGGATACTCCTGTTGGCGAAATGGTTGTATTCGCAGGCATTTGAACGATTGCCAATGCCATATTGGGAGTAGAAAGTGAACTGATTTTTTCTAATTCAAAAGATTGAATTTCTTCAATGAGTATGTTTTTAATCATTGAATTTTTAACAATCCAGTCTTTAGTTGCATAAATACAACTAATGGTCAATGGAGAATTTATTAATTCCTGTACCATTTTTTCCCCTTCAACTACAAATTCATTGCATTTATATCGATATTTTTTATCTTCTAATGATTGAATATGTTTAACTTGCACTTTCGTAATCATAACAATTTTGTTGCTTTTTTATAAAAATAATACCAGCTTTAAAAATTTACTGCTCATATTGAGTTTGTTTACTATTTCTTGTAATTATACCAAACATCTACAAAATAATCAAATTTTATTAAATAAGAATTCAATAAAGTTAAGTGCTTCGAAGCCCATAAAATATAAAGGAGAGTTTGAAAGCTCAATTGTGTCTCTTATTTCACCGCCTGCCAATTCTCATGTTTTTGATTTAGACTTTTTACCAAAGTATAAATTGTGGAAGTATAACAATCGATTCCAATATTTTGAAAAAAACGAGAATGATAAAAAAGTTGTCAAACATAAAGTAGAAAAACCCGTGTTATTGGATTCGTTAGCAATAATAAAGACAGAAAAAAATATAACGCAGTTTCTTATAAATCAAGGTTATTATTTTTCGGAAGTATCAAGTGATGTAACTGTCAAAAATAAACAAGCTAATGTCACGTACCATATTAAAACGGGCAAGTCATATTTAATCGAATCAGTATCGTTTACTGTAGAAAATGAAGAATTGTCTAATGAACTAGAGGAATTGAAACATAATTCATTTTTGAAAAAAGGCATGCTTTTTACAAACAATACTTGTGGTTTAGAAAGAGAACGAATTTATAGAACCTTACGAAATAAAGGGTATTTCGATTTTAAAACCGATAACACTAATTTTAGTGCAGATACTTCAAATACAAAAAAAATAATTCAATTATTAGATGATCCATTTGAATCCTCATTAAACTTTTCTTCAGATTCGTCACAAGAAGATTCTATAAGAATATTAGTAAATATTGAGCAAACTAAGGATAGCACTTATTTTGTGAAATATTCAATTGATTCTGTTATTGTGTCCATTATTGATAATGACATGACTCGATTTTCGCCTACAGCACTTGAAATAAATAATGTTTTAGACAATATCTATTTTAAATACAAGCGACTACCTGTAAATAGAAAAGTGTTAACTAGGAATATTTTTGTACAGGCAGGTTCTGAGTTTAATTTATCTGATCCAGAAGCAACCATTAATCGTTTAAACCAACTCAACATATTTAAAAATGTAAATTTAAAATTTGATAAACATAAAGATAAAAAAGGTAAATTAATCTGTAGAATCAACTTAACCCTAAATGAAAAATACGATTATCAAGTCAATACCGACATCAGTGCATCAAATGATGGAGACTACTTTTTAGGACTTGGGGCAGCCCTCATTTACAGAGACAAAAATTTATTTTTTGGTGCAAATCAACTAAGTGTCAGAGGCGCTTATTCATTACAAACAAGAAGAGATCCGGAAAATGGGAAACTAGAATTTTCAGGAAATAATATAAACATTTCATCTAACCTGGTATTTCCTAAATTTATTGTACCATTTAATCAAAATATATTTAGTAAAAAAAATATTCCGTTTACTCAATTGGGATTAAATTTAAGTTACATAAATAGAATTGATAATTATACAATTTTAAATTTTTCGGGTAGTTTCGGATACAATTGGAGAGAAACTCCTCAAAAAACATGGAATTTCACACCTTCTTTTATATCGCTCAATAAAGTTCCCGATGGGTTATTAAGCTTGTCTTTTAAAGAAAAAACGCTAACGAATAGATATTTAGATAATATTTTTTCTAACAGTATTATTTATGGTGAAAATTTAGTTTTTCAATATCGCTCAAAGCCCAAAAAAATTTATGGGAATTTCAATTCACTGCGAATAGGATTTGAAGAAGCAGGAACTATCCTTAAAGGAATTAATACCCTTTATTTTTCGGTCACTAATAAAAATATAGAACCAATAGCCCATTATGTTAAACTTGATGTTGATTATCGAAAATATATCAATTTTAGAAAATCGCAATGGGTAAATAGGGTATTGATTGGACTTGGAAAACCCATGGGTGGAAGTTTAACATTGCCCTACTTAAAACAATATTCGTCTGGTGGCCAAGCCAGTATTAGAGGCTGGGCTGCAAGAACATTGGGACCGGGACGCGCGCAAGACAGTACCTATAAAACGAGCAATACGATTATTGACCAAACTGGAGATATGAAATTTGAACTGAATACAGAATATCGTTTTAATCTCTTAAAAATGTTCTCTGGTGTTATCAATGTCAAGGGAGCTATTTTCGCTGATATAGGTAATGTTTGGCTTTATAATAAAAGTGCATCAATTCCAGGTGGTGAATTTAATCCTGCCTATTTTTTCAATGATTTAGCCATTGCCTCAGGTTATGGATTGAGATTTGATTTTTCTTTTTTTGTGTTTCGATTAGATATTGGAAATCCAATAAAAAGTCCAATCGTTTCAAAAAATTATGGCTTTGATTTTAATAATCTGAAAATCAAGAAAGGAATGGTAAATATTGCAATCAATTATCCATTTTAATTTACTTTATGTTATTTGAAAAAGAGAATATTTTATATGATTTTGAATATCAATTGCCTAGTATAATTAATCATATTTTGCACGGAGAAATAAAAAAAGGAAAAAGTATTGGGATACATTTTTTTCAGCCCGAAAAACATCAAATTATTGAAATCGTAAAAGAAGAAAATAAAAATGGAGTTTGGGAAGCCTTTATTCAAATAAGACATCCTAAAACAAACACTTGGGTGAAAAAAGAGAAAGCCTCTACATTTTTTCCGATTTATTGGACCTATGAACAACTTATTGAAAAATTAGAAATTGCTTTTTTAAATAAAAAAAGAAAGTACGTTTATCAATATATTGGAAAAACAGATTGTGGTGTGAAAATTATATTTTTTTTAAAAAACAATCTAGTAGTTAGTTGTTTCCCGAAATATTAATGCGCAAATGCCTCATCAAAATTTCCTTTAATTCGTTCTATTGGAGGATTAAAATAGCCAAATTTTACATGAGGAAATTCCTCTTTCACGATGTTCATCATTTGTTTAACACCATAGCGTTCTCCACAATCTTGCATGCCAATATTCCCTAAATACCAATCGGGGTCAATGTTGAAGTTTCTCCATTGAATTAAATTTAGGTTTGTGTATTTTATGGCTTTTAATAAAGCATCAACCTCTTCAACATTATCAGTTGCACCTGGAAAAACAAAATAATTTATAGACGTCCAACCACCATTGTCGGTTACGATTTTCATACTTTCCAAAATGTCCTCAAACTGATAATTATTTGGTCTGTAATAATTTGTATATACATCTTTTCTGAAAGAATTTAAACTCACACGAATACTATTTAAACCAGCATCCATTAATTGTTTTACAGCATCTGGCTTACTTCCGTTAGTATTGATATTGATACTTCCTTTTTGCGTGTGTTTTCTTATTTCAATAATACTTTCTTTAATTGTTTCCCACATTAATAATGGTTCACCTTCACAACCTTGACCCCAGCTTACAATTGGGAAAGGAGCTGTTTCTAAATGAGGGACAGTATATTCCACAATTTCTTGTGCTGTTGGTTTAAACGTTAATCTGTCATGTGGTGAAACAATTTCTTCGTCACTTGGCTGAAACGAAATGCAACCCAAACAATTAGAATTACAAGCTGGTGATGAAGGAATAGGGCATTCCCATCTTCCAATAAAGTAGTTTCGTGCAGCAGGGCAACTATAGGTATTACAACACATGTCAGCCAAATGTTTCACTAATCTGTTATCTGGATAAGCGGCTTTAAATTTCTCAACGCCTGCTTGAATTTTGACATCATCATAGCCACTTTTTTCTTGACGAATGTCTTTTTCTATTCTTATGGCTGTTACATAAAACTTATCATTAAACCAAGCAGAAGCAGTATAACAAAACAAGGGTAGCGTAGGTGCATCTTCCAATGTTTCGTAAGGTGCAATATATAAACCTGTATAAGCAGGAGGAATAAACGAGGCTACAGCCCAACCCAATTCACACAAACGAAGTTCGCCTGTATTTACATCCATACCAATGCCGCGTCTTCCTGGTAATTCATAATGATTTCCACCATCTGGTAATTCAATCCAATCCTCTTCACTCACTTCTACAGCATCCCAACCACTTCTGCCAAGCGCATAAAGACTAGTGTCTTCAAAAATATTACCGTTTCCGTCTGAATAAAGTATGTAAGGGCGCATGTTTAATATTATTTAATGATTAATTGTAAGTGAGAATGATTTGAATTGTTATTATGGATGAAAATTATAAATTAAGCGTTCGTTTGAGAAGTAATATATTTTGTAAACTCTATTAATTTTTCGTCATCATAGCCATGCTTAATTTTGTATTGAGCGAAAGTGTCATTTTTAAATTCAAATGTTAAAAAGTCATTCTTTTGCACTACATTTTTCAACGCACTCCATTTAATTTTTTTTGTGAAAATAGGTAATTCAATTTGTATTTTATCTTTATTGAAAATTATATATTGTTCTTGCAGCATTCTACTTTCGAAAGATAATAAATAAAGTATTAATAAGGAAACTAATCCAAATAAGACAGCAGTAATATATTGATTTGTTTGCAAAAAGTGCATACATGCCATCATTAAAAAACCGGTTTCTAAAATCCTAAATATGCGATTATTGTTAATGTCTAAAAAGAGTACTTTTTTAAAAATAGACAGCAAAATTACCAATATTGAAACTGGTAAAATACCAACTAAATACATCCAGTTTTCATTGTATGTTGGCAAATATTGCAAGCCGTAAAATACCAAAAATAAACCTGCCATAATGTGCATCGAAATTCGTTGAGATGCATATTTTCTGACATTTTCATTGATTAATAAATAAAAAAAATCGGGTTGGTTATGCATTCGATTTCATAAATAAATTACACATTCTATATAAAATTCTTGCACCCACACTGGCATCTATTGAGTCTTGAGAATCTTCACCACAGCTTACTTCGTTTAAATCAAATGCAATTATTTTTTTACCAGTATCTACTAATTTTTTAAACAAATATTGAATTTGTTCTGTTTCAAATCCGCCTTGTACTGGCGTTCCTGTATTTTTACATAATTTAGGATCTAAACCATCAATGTCAAAACTAATATATACTTGTTGTGGCAATTCATTAATGATGTCATCACAAATGGTTTTCCAAGTTTCCCCTTCATACTGACGTTCTTTGATGGCATGGTCAAAAAAAGTTTTTACTCGAGGCTCATTATTGATAATTTCTAATTCTTCATCACAAAAATCACGAATGCCTACTTGCACTAATTTACTCATTTCGGGAATCTCCTGCAATACATTATACATGATAGAAGCATGAGAGTATTTAAACCCTTCATACGTATTTCTCAAATCGGCATGTGCATCAATTTGTAAAATGCCAAATTCTCCAAATTGCTTACCTGCTGCTTTCATTAAACCTAATGGAGTACTGTGGTCGCCACCCACTAAAGCCACCATTTTGCCTTTAGCATAATAGTTAGTTGCTTGATTGTAAATCCAATTATTTAACTCAACACAACCTTTGTTAATTTCATCTAATTTTTTTTGTAATTGAGCATTGTTGCAGGTTTGACCACCTTCACTTAAATCAGAAATAATTAATTCAGCACAATGGCGTAAGAAATCATTTTTTTTGACAATATTTTTATCCAATTCGGGCATAAAATAACCTTCTTTCCAAAAGTCAGCAGCATGCACATCACATAAATCAATTTGATAGGATGCTTCTTTTATTTTTTCGGGCCCTCTTGCAGTTCCATTTCTATAAGAAACAGTTACTTCCCAAGGAATAGGCATTAAAATCAGTTTAGAATTATCTTCACTTGATGGAAGACCAAAAATGTTGTTTTCTGCAAGCCCAATTGAATTTGGGTCGAAATTAGTAATAGCCATTTGTATGGAATGAAAAATTGAAGTGCAAATCTACAATTCAATTGAAATAATTCGTGTATTTCAATAATATATTATTCATAATTGGGGTAATATTATCTGCTATTTTAATTTAAAGGAATAAAATGCCATTATTTAGTGTTTAGAGGATTGTATAAATTATATTTGCGATATTAAAATTTCTATATGACAGAAAATTCAGGTTTGCGATTCGATTTGTTTGATATTATAAAAGTGGGCTTAAAATGGAAAAAAATGATAATCGGAATTTCTATTGCAGCAGCTTTAATTGCAGCTGTCTTTTTCTTTTTTCAAAAAACATATTATAAAGCGTACGGTAACTTCTTCCCGGGTTCAGCGGTTATGAGTGGACGTATCAATTTATTTAGAGAATCAAATCAAGATTGGATTGATTTTTTTGGTGGGGAAAATGAGGTTGATAGGGCATTTGTCATTGGAAATTCAGCGAATGTGGTTTCCCATTTAATCGAAAAGTATAAAATGGCTGAGCATTATGGAATTGATGTTAAAAATGACCCACAAGGCAATCAAAAAGTGTATAAGCGCTTTGCCAAAAATTATGGTTTAAATCGATCGGGTTTCAAACACCTTGAAGTTACTTTTATGGATGAAAACTCTGATTTAGCTTCACAAATTGTAAATGAAGCGATGAATAAAACGGAAACTGAAATTCGACAATTATACATCAATATTAATCGTCAACTAGCACGTTCATTGGAAATTAGAATGGATTCCGTTTCTAAAGATTTGACCATTTTATCTGATTCATTAGCAAATTTAAGGGTAAAATATGGCATCTATGATTTGATAGCACCTGGGCGAAAAAATTTAATTTCAAGTCAGTCAAAAGGAAGTGGTTTGCAATATGCACAAGGATTAGAAATTGTTCAAAATGTTGAAGAAATAAAAGATAGATTAACGATGGATAAGGCAAAATATATGTCACTGTCGAATGAGTTTAAAACAGCCTCATTTGATGGGTTTCCTATGATTCATGTAACACAATGGTCAACTCCAGGTGGTCCTAAAGCCGGTCCTATGAGAACTTTAGGTGTTTTGGCTACATTTTTTGGTGCATTTATTTTTTCATTATTACTTTCTATTGTGGTAGAAATATTAAAAACTCAAAAAGCAAGATTTCAATAGAAATGCTAAAAATCTTCAATTTAGAAAAGGGGTTTTTATGGGCTAGCATCATCTTGTTTTTTGCTTGCTTAATTGGTTCATTTGTGTTGGATAATTTTTTTATATTAGCTGTTCCATTTACATTGATTGGGCTTGTTTTATTGCTGCAAGATATTCACCTGTCGTTTTATTTAATGTTATTTTTTATACCCTTTTCATTTAATATTGGTGAGGTTTTAGATTTTCCAGATGAAATATTTCAATTGATATTAACTCTATTTTTTATCTTTTTTTTATTCCAAAATAGTACTAAAATTGATATTCGGAAAATCGCATTACATCCTTTAATCCTCATTGTTTTATTATCTACAGTTTGGCTAGCGATAACGGTTT
This sequence comes from Chitinophagaceae bacterium, assembly GCA_044353665.1. Classification (GTDB taxonomy): domain Bacteria; phylum Bacteroidota; class Bacteroidia; order Chitinophagales; family Chitinophagaceae; genus OLB11. Next base: position 44,225 of record JBILBN010000005.1, read on the forward strand.
GTTTTTCAACTAATCCATTATTGTCTTCAAAATATTTACTTAAAAAAATATGGTACTTAACGCCATTTCTATTTTTTCCAATCATTTTTTTTCAAGAAAAAAAAACGATCATTTTCGCCTATCAATTGGTTGCTTTTCCCCTTTTTCTGTTAACTGTTTTAATCACTTATCGATACAGTTTATTGGGTTTTAGATTTGAGGATGTGCAAACTCCTGTAGAGCCATTTTTTCAAAATCATGTAATTTATGGCTCAATGCTTTCGTGCATGATACCCTTAGCTGTAGCTGCATTATTTCTCTCTCGAAAATTAAGCATTCAATGGTTGGTTGCTTTATTGACGATTGTTTCATTGTTGGTCGCTACCTATTTTGCATATTCAAGAGCGGCATGGGTTGCGGTTATTTTTGCAGGGGGAATTTTTATTTCTATACGATTGAAAATAGTTCAATTCTCTATTTTAGGTTTTTTTGCGTTGATTTTTGCTGGAGTTATTTGGCTCTCTACAAATAATACGTATTTGACTTACAAACCAAAAATGGATAAAACCATCATGCACGAATCTCTCGAAGATCACATAATGGCTACTATTCAAGGTACTGACATTTCATCTGCTGAACGGTATTACAGATGGATTGCTGCATTAAGGATGAGTCAAGATTATCCTGTTTTTGGTGTTGGCCCTAATAATTGGTATGAAAATTATAAACACTACACGATAGCCTCTTTTAGAACTTGGGTAAGTCGTAATCCCGAAAAATCGACCTCTCACAATTACTTTTTATTTATGATTGCAGAGCAAGGTTATCCTGCCATGATTTTATATGCAATATTAATTTTTACAATCTTTTTTTATTCCCAAAAAATTTATCATAAACTCCAAGACCGGTTTGAAAAAATAGTCGTCATTTCAGTTGCCTCCATGATTGGGGCTTTATTCATTAATAATTTTTTCAGTGAATTATTGGAGACAGATAAAATTGGTAGTTTATTTTATTTTGGCATTGCAATATTAGTTGTCTTGGGCTTTAAGGCAAATAAAATTGCCCTCATTAAATCGAATTAATGATGGACAGTTTAGAAATAAAATATCAACAATGTATGAATTATATTTTTGAGAAATTGCCCATGTTTACTCGTGTAGGCGCTGTTGCTTACAAACCTAATTTAGATAATATTATTTCGTTGTGTGCTGCCATTGGAAACCCTCAATTGCAATTTAAATCTATTCATATTGCTGGCACAAATGGTAAGGGGAGTTGTAGCCACATGTTGGCATCTGTTTTGCAACTTAATGGATATAAAACTGGCTTGTATACAAGTCCGCATGTTATCGATTTTCGTGAACGAATTCGAATAAATGGGATTGAAATACCAAAAGAAAATGTGATTGATTTTATAGAAAATTCAAAACAATTAATTGAAACCTTGCAGCCTTCTTTTTTTGAAATAACAGTGGCTATGGCTTTTGATTATTTTGCAAAAGAAAAAGTAGACATAGTAGTTGTCGAAGTTGGTTTAGGCGGCTTGTTAGACAGTACGAATATTATTATTCCAGAAGTATCTGTCATCACGAATATCAGTAAAGATCATACCAATTTATTGGGCAATACGATTGAAGAAATTGCTGTTCAAAAAGCAGGAATCATAAAAGATGAAGTGCCTGTAGTGATAGGCGAAACGCAGGCTGAAACTGAAAAAATATTTTTCTCAAAAACAATTCAACAACACAGTCAATTATTTTTTGCAGATAAATTATATACGGTGGTTCATAATGAGATAATAGAGGGCAAAATGAAACTCAAAATCATGAATCATTCCACATTAAGTATTCAAGATTATTGGCTAGATTTAATGGGAAGCTATCAAATTAAAAATATAAAAACAGTATTGACAACCATTGATGTATTAAAATCCTTGGGTTGGAAAATAGAGGATAACATAGTAATGAATGCATTGTCTAAAACAAAAAAAATGACTGGTTTAAAAGGTCGGTTTGATGTAGTTTCTGAAAAACCAAAATTGGTGTTTGATGTTTCTCATAACGAAGCTGGCATTTTAGAATTAATGCAACAACTTGCAAAATTAAAATATGAAAAATTATTTATTGTTTTAGGTTTTGTAAACGATAAAGATGTTCAAAAAGTATTGACCATGTTTCCTAAAAACGCCTATTATTTTTTTAGTCAGGCGCAAATTCCTCGAGCATTGCCTTATCTAGAATTGGAAAAAATAGGGGTCGACAATGAATTGAAAGGCGAAGCAAATGCAACGATTACGACGTCATTGCTGAAAGCAAAAAATTTAGCAACTGATGCGGATATGATTTTAGTGACCGGAAGTTTTTTTAATTTAGAAGAAGCCTATCAATTAATTTGAGTTTTTAATTTTGAATTATTAGATTTGAGAAATAAAATGAAAGGTTTCGATTTTTAGTTTTTTACAAATAAAATATTATGGCGAAGAAAAAAAATAGTTCTAATAAAGTAACTGTATCAATCTCCCTAAAAGATGTTGAGCATGTAGAAATGCAAGAAATTCAACCCAGCACTTTTTTAGATAAATTGGTGAAGGGATATGTACCCTATGTAATTATTTTTTTAATGAGCATTTTGCTTTATGCAAATACCTTTAAGCATCAATTTGCATTAGATGATGATATTGTTATTTGTAAAAATGAATTTGTATTGCAAGGTATAAAGGGAATTCCTTCGATTTTTAGTAAAGATTTGTTTGCTAGTTTTTACAATCAAATGAATACCACTGCACAGCTTTCTGGAGGCAGATATCGCCCGTTATCAGTAGCTAGTTTTGCATTGGAACAAGCGTTAATTGGTAAAATGGAATTGCCCGATTCAATAACGAATATCAACGATGATGACTCTCGAAGAATTGCCACCAATCAATTTTTAGATAAATTTTTGAAAACAACTTGGGATGAAAATAAAAATGGAGTAGGAGATGTTGGGGAGGATTTAAATGAAGATGGTGTTTTTAATGATAAAGATACTCGTATAAAAGGGTTTCAATTGAGGCATATAAATAATGTATTATTTTATGGATTGTCGGTATGTGTGCTTTTTTTGTTTTTGAGCAGTGTTGTGTTTAAACGAAATAAAATGGTGGCGCTTATTATTGCATTGTTGTTTTTAGCACATCCAATTCACACAGAAGTAGTGGCAAATGTAAAAAGTAGAGACGAAATATTCTCAATATTGTTTATGCTGTTAACGCTGTTTTTGGTGCATCAAATAGAAAAATATACTAAAAGTGTAAAATATATTATTTTAAGTTGCATCACATTTTTGGCTGCATTGTTATCTAAAGAATATGGAGCCACATTAATTGTATTAATTCCATTGTCATTGCATTTATTTTCTGAAAAGAAATTTGTCATCTCAAAATATTTCAGTCTATTTATTGGATTAGGACTCGTGTTTGTCATTTATTTAATGATGCGTTCGCAAGCAGGACCTTTGCTTTCTAAAAATGATTTACAAGACACTGAAATTATGAACAGTCCTTATTTATTGGCAACTGCAACACAAACGTTGGCAACCAAAATTTTTATGCTCCTAAAATATATAGGATTATTAGTGTTTCCATTATCGCTTTGTTCAGATTATGGTTATAACTCAATACCCTACAAAGATTTTTCAAATCCATTCGTTTGGTTAAGTATATTATTCATGATAGCGTTTGTTGTGGTAGGCTTTATTTCGCTTCGTAAAAAAAGTTGGGTCGCATTTTCAATTGCATTTTATCTTTTAAATATTGCATTAGTTACTAATTTTATTTTCAATGTAGGGGCTACCATGGGAGAACGATTAGTATTTCATTCCTCTTTTGGATTTTGTATGTTATTAGGTTATGCCATTTATTGGTTGGCACAAAAAATAAATAAACCCAATTATGCTATTCTTTTGGTTTTGCCTATTTTGGCACTCTATTCTTTTAAAACGATTGACCGAAACCTTGCTTGGAAAAACGATATCACGCTAGCCCTTACTGATGTAAAAATTAATCCAAACAGTACAGCATTAAATGGAAATGCATCTTCACGAAACCTAGATTTGTCGGAACTGCCAATCAATAAAGGAAAAGAAAAAAAATTTATAAAAAAGTCTATTTTATATGGAAATAAAGCGCTTGCCTTGCATCCTGCATTTGTAAATGGACATTTAAATATTGGTTTAGCCTATGCAAAAAATAATCAATATGACAGCGCCAAAGTGCATTGGGATATCGCTTTTAAAATCTATCCTCATCATCCTCAAAAAGAGTTGTATTACAATTTATTAGCAGATACTTATTATACACAAGGTTATAATTTGGGAGCCAAACAACAATGGGCAGAAGGAAAATATTATCTTCAAAAAGCAGTTGAATGCAACCCAAATAATGCTAAATATTGGTACGATTTAGGCGGTTTTTCGTATAACTCACAAGACTTTGTAACAGCCAAAAATGCGTGGACCAAAGCCTTTCAACTTAACCCTACCGATATCAATATTCAAAAAGTACAAGGAGTTTTAAAGTAAGGACAATTATAAATAGATTTAGTTATCCTAGAATAGAATTTTTTTTATTAAAGTTAAATTCATTTGTATTATAGAGCGCATAAAAAAGCCCCAAATAGTGTCTAACTTTTTGGGGCATGTCAACTTAATTATTCTTCTTAAAATCAATAAATAATTAACCAAAGTTTGCTTTTCTTTTTTCTAAAAAAGCACTTACGCCTTCTTTCATTTCTGGAGTGCCAAAACATTCGCCAAATTGGTTTATTTCGGTTTCAAAACCATCTACTTTACCTGCTTTATTTACGCAAGCAATTATTTTGCTCAGTGCCATTGGTGATTTTGTATTGATTATTGTTAGTATTTCTTTCGCTTTTTCAAGTAAATTATCTAATGCAGTAACATGATTGACTAAGCCTATAGATAATGCCTCGTTTGCATCTGCAATTTGAGCAGTCATACACAATTCCATAGCTTTTCCTTTGCCCACTAATTGTGTTAAACGTTGTGTTCCCCCATATCCAGGTATTAATCCTAGGTTTACTTCTGGCTGTCCAAATTTTGCATTTTCACTAGCCAATCTAAAATGGCAACACATGGCTAATTCGCATCCACCTCCTAGCGCAAACCCATTTACTGCAGCAACCACTGGTTTAGGGCAATTTTCTATTTTATTAAATACATTTTCTTGTCCAATTCTTGCTATATTGGCACCACCTGCAGCATCTAATTCAATAAATTCAGTAATATCAGCACCAGCAACAAATGCTTTTTGACCTGCACCAGTGAGTATCACACTTTTAATTTCTTTATTTGTATACACTTCATCAAAAGCATTGCTTAAATCGGCAATCACTTCTTTGTTTAAAGCATTCATTTTATCAGGTCTGTTAATTGTAATGGTTGCAATACCATTTTCTACACTAAAAAGTAATGTGTTCATGTTCAATTCCATTATATATTTTTTATTATTTTAAGCTTGTCTTTTTGATACTTCTTCTTTAATATAATTTGCTATTTCGGTGGTATGCGTACCTGGGCTAAATAACGTTCCCACTCCTAGTTTGTTTAAAGCTTCAATGTCATCTTCAGGAATAATACCGCCTCCTGTGAGAAGAATATGGGACAAGTTTTTTTCAATCAATAATTTTTGAATAGCAGGAAAAACGGTGTTGTGTGCGCCTGATAAAATGCTCACACCAATGGCGTCAACATCTTCTTGTAGAGCCGTAGCAACTACCATTTCAGGTGTTTGGCGCAGACCTGTGTAAATGACTTCCATACCTGCATCTTTCAATGCTTGAGCTATCACTTTAGCTCCTCTGTCATGTCCGTCTAATCCTACTTTGGCTACAAGTACTCTAATGGGTCTGTTCATTTTATGGGTATTAAAAAAGTTTTACAAAAATATATAAAAAAAACGACTTATTAAATATGTAAATAAGTCGTTTTTGCTATTTAAGAATAGGATGAATTACCAACTGCCTTCTGTATTTTTTACAATGGTGAAAACCCTTGATAAATTAAATCCAATTTGAATTTGTCCTTTACCCCAATTTTGCGTTGTTTCTCCAATAAATGCTTTCTCATTCATGCCTTTTGAGTTGGTAATATGCAGTTGGAAAACGTGCCCACCTGTTTCAATATCAACACCCAAAGACAATGGAAAATAATTATAAGCTTCTCTAGCGCCATATACAATTGGGTAAGTGTCTAAAATTAATGCCATGCGATTGCTTAATTTGGCTCTTGCACCAATTCCAATAGCAACCATGTTGTTGTAGTCGCCGGTGGTGGCTACTAAATTTCTGTGTACAAAAGTTGGTGATAATTGCAGGGTAAATTTATCACCCATTTTTCGTCCAACAATCATTTGATGATAATATCCTAAACGATTCGAAAAATCGGATAAATAGTTCGTTGATGTCGCTTTTAACGATTGCATAGTTGTGCCCGATATCCATAAAATAGATACTGGGAAAGATTTTGCACCTTTGCTTTGTTGTATGATTCTGTATTTAACATATCCATCTACTTCTTTATTAAATGTGCAACGGCCAATGCCTATGGTTAAATCTTTATGTATACCATAATCAAAACCCATACGCATTGAGGCTTGATCTAACCCAAACATTTCACGCCATCCTCCTTTTAGTTCACCAAAACGATGTAAAATTCTAAAATCTAAAACGCCTTTTCCAGTCATCTCCATGGAGTGGCCTTGTATTACTCGATTTGATTTAAACGCATTTTTTACGTACTCTTTCTTAGGTTTTTCTTCACCCATTAATTTTTCTAAATCATCGTTGTTGTCTTGTGCAAAAGTGTTTATTGCATACAAGCTTAATAATGCAATTAAAAATATTTTTATCAATTTATTCATAACTCTTTTTCTATTTTATTTAATAAAAAAAGCTTCTATAATTAGTTACAGAAGCTTTTTTAGTTTTTTATTTCATTAAATCTAAAGTTGTATTTACCGTGATTTTTACATCTTTAGATACTTTGTCTTTTACTGCGTTTGGTATCGCAATTTTATAATCTTGTAATAATAATGTTTGCGAAGAAGTGATGATAATTTTACCTCCTTTTATAGAAATTTTACCTACAAATTTTACATCTTTAGTTACCCCATGCAGGGTCATTTTGCCAGTAACTTCAGCAGTGTTTTCTCCGTCTTTTGTGAAGTTTATAGCAGTATGGTTTGTAATCACTCCTTTAAAATTTGCTTTTGGAAATTTGTCGCTTTCTAAATAGTTTTCATTAAAATGTTCTTGCATTAATTGTTTGTCGAAAACAAAACTTTTTATTTGAACGATGAAATCAATGGCGCCTGTTCTGGTGTCCAATAAACAAGCTGTTGCTTTGTTTACCCCTTCAATTTTTTCCACAGGCGATTTTGAATTAAAAATTACCGTGCCTGTTTTTGTAAAGTATTTTTGTGCTTGTGTTTGTAATGAGGCTAAAAGAATTAGCGAAAATAATAGCTTTTTCATATGTGTTTTTTTTAAAATTATTTGTTGAGTGTACAAGATTTCATTTCAATGGTATTCCCTAATCCTAATTCAGTATCAATTGAAAAACCAGTAATGTTTCCTTTCACTGAAATTTGACTACCTTCTTTCACCGAAGTTAAATCAGCTAAATGCCTATTGTCAAATTGGCAAGTAATGCTCGACATTGAGGTAGTGTCGCCCAATTCTATTGTTGCTGATTTTTCATCTTTAGTAATCGATTTTACTTGACCATTAACAGCCACTAAAACATCTTTTAATATATTTAAAGCACTTGTGTCTGCAGTAGTTTTTTCCATTATTTCCTGAAAGGTAAAGATTTGAGCAGGTTTTTGATTTGCAAAATCGTCTGTCGCTTTATTTATAAATTTCCAAACAATTATTGCTGAAATAAGTATGACAGAAAGTACCAGCAAAAATATTTTTAATTTCTTATTCATATCATTAATTATTTTGAGATCCTTGATTAATCCAAGCAGCCAATTTATTGATATTGCAATCGTCTATTTTACCAGATGGGGGCATAGGGTTTGAACTGTTTTTCATTCGTTGTAATGATAGTTGGCCATGCGCAAATAAATCATTATAACTTTCTAACTTAATGCCAGCTTTTGGATTTGAGCCTCCATGGCAACTAGTACAATGATTTGTCATCATGGAAGTAATAGCCGTTGAATATTTAACCGCAGTAGTATCACAAATAGAACCATTGGATAATGCTTCAACAGAATTATTTTTGCAACTTACAACAAATATACTAAGTGCAATTGCCATCGAAAAGAAGATATATTTCATGTGTAAATTAAATTATATTACAAATATAAAATTACTTACTGGGTTTATATTAAGTTTTAGGTTAAACTATAGATAATATGTTAACGGATTAAAGAAACATCGCCTTTAAACAGCTCGGTTTTATTATCTCTAAATTTTACTTGGATCAAATATTGATAAACACCAGTTTCACAATCTCTGTTTTTATATTGCCCATTCCAACCAGCATCTATGTTGTTTGTTTGGTAAACTTTATTTCCAAAACGATTAAAAATAGACATATCCATTCCTACGATATCTTTACCTACTTTTATATTAAATGCATCATTTTTCCCATCTTTATTGGGTGTAAAGGCATTCGGAATATAAACAGTTCTCGAAGGGTCGGTTAATGTTGGCAATGGTGGTGGTGGTGGTGGAATCGGAATTGAATCAAAAACAGCGGTAATTGTTTCTTTGTTTAAATAACTAAAGGTGGCATTTTTAGTTAGCAAATCAGGATAAATGACTGTGTTCACATCATTATTTATCCAGGTTGCAAATTTAAAATATTGAGTTCCATTGGCTTGTATGTTGTAATTAAAACGTCTGTCTAATGTATATGTACTAGGATAGGAAGGAATGACAAAACCATTTAACGTAACGGTACCCGATGGGATTGGCGTTCTATCAAAGGTAACCTCTACCGAATCGTAATTAAAATATTTAAAGAAAGCAATCACAGAGTCTTTCAATTTAAAATTGTATTGAACTAAATCGGTGGTTGCATTCGGTGTAAATGAATTGGTTGGTTCTTGTTTTTCCCAATGATCAAATGCCCAATATGCTCCTGCTGTAGGGGTTGCTTTTAAATTATAAATAGTATCAGCATCCAATAGTTTAGACCATACATAAGGCGATTTAACACTACCATTGAGTGAAATAGTGCCTGCATTTTGTGGAGATACATTGAATTTTAAATTTTGTGGGTTTACACCATAGCAAGTATCAATTTTTCCATTTACTACTGTACAACGGTTTGAGATTTGATTTCGCATGTAAGTTAAGTTACTTTGCCAATCTGCCCAGGTACCTCCATTGGCCCATCTAGTAATATGTCGTTGCATTTCAGGAGTTAATATATTTACGATTGAATCAAAATGAGCCAATATATTTTCGCATTTAAAACAGCCTGACAACATATCTATCCATTGTTGTTTATATAAATCGCTAAACTCTTGATTTTTTAATAAACTGTCTAGCATGGTTGTATGAGGAACATTCACACTTCCTAAAGGTGCTCCTCCAATAGGGTCACATGGATTAGCGTTATATGTTGTAGTTGGCCAGCCTGAAAAATTTTGACCTAAATCAAAAATATTGTCTTCATCCCATAACGCATAACGCCATTTAATAGGATTGTTACCACGTCCTCTCCACCATTGAGAATTCCAATTTAACCAATCTGAATTGACTAAATACTGATTGAAAATGAAATATTGAGCAAAACTTTTTAAATTTAAACTGTCTTTTACAAGTTGGTAATTTGCAGGAACGGTCATTGAATTATTAAAAATAAAATTAACTAAATTAGTCCAACCTGTAGCAGTTCCAGGATTAGTTTGTAGTCCACCCCAATATTTAAGATTATCAATATTTTTTTCTTTTAATCCGTAATTATAGGCCATGTAATCTTTGTCTACACGCTCTCTTAATTCATAAACACCCCAATAAACTCCATTGATAAATACGATAGTAGGTTCATATCTTCTCACATCCATATCTAAATTGTATTTTTCTGCTAATGTATGCGCAAATGCATCTCTTAAGTGGCAAGCTCTTTGTGGCCCTCCATTATAATTGTCAGAACCTGCAGCTTTTATAATAACCATGTCAAAAGAATCTCTTGTTGTGGTAGAGAAATATTTTTGTTGGTGCTCTGCAGCATAACCTTGCTTGTCATCTGCATATACTTTAAAACTTTTTTGTGGATAGGCCCAAGAGTCATGCCCATGTCTTCGAGCAATTCCTTCAAACTCAATTTTAAAATTTTTATTTTTATCAAAATATTCATAAGAACATGATATTGGTTGATTTACAGGACCAGTAGTTGCTGAAAATGCTCCAGAAACAGAAACAATATTAAAACCTGTTGTTTCATTGATTAAATAGGTATTTGATTCCGTAAAGCTTGGCGCAATATTTGAATTTGAGCTAAATGCCCTGGCTCTAATCACTGTAGTTGCCGTAACAGATATTGGAGTAGTATAAATGGGAGATGTTGCAGTTGGTGTGGATCCATTTGTTGTGTATCGAATCGTAATATTAGGTTCGGTGGTTGTGATTACAATATTTTGGGTGGTCGTATAATTTCCTGGATTTATATTAAAAATTGGTTTTAATGCATAAGCTGTATATGGGTTAGAGCCAGCATTAGAAGCATTTGCAGTAGGTGTATCAAAAAGGCTCCAGGTATTTGCTCCATCAGTTGTTCGTCCTCTTGAATGCCCACGTTGAGTTAAATTTAATTTTACAGAATCAATTAAAATGCCGCTTGTATTTGAAATTAAAAACCATTCGTTATGTGTTTGAGTGAGTTTAAAATCAGGATGAATTTGTCCTGCACCTGTAACCACACCTCTGTCACTGCAAAATACCATTCTTCTGTTTCCTGCTAAAATATCGGTAGTTGTAGGAATAGCCCATTTCATAGGATTTGCAGGATCATCGCTTAAATAATATCCTGATACATTGATGGGAGAGGACGTGTTATTATACAATTCTACCCAATCCTCAAATTGCCCAAAACCATCTGCAATGGTATTTGCATTGGAGCAAGAATATTCATTAATTACTAATTGAGCTTTAGATGAAAAAGAAATAGTCAATAACAGTACAAAAGATAAAAATGTTTTCATTAAATAATTATTTTGAAATAATAGACGAAAATACGAGCCATGAAGTTAGTAGATTGACTTCGAAAATCCAATTTTCGTCTCTTTTTTGCGACAAAACGTTAATTTTATTTATATATTGCATTAAATTATTATTATGAAATTGTTAATTTTTACCCTTTTCTCTGTCATGTTATTGACAACAACTTCAAAAGCACAATTGACATCGACCAATTTGCCAATTGTTATTTTGACGGCTACGTCTGCGATAAATGACACTCAAAAACAAGCGGCTATCAAAATAATCGATAATGTTTCTGGTGTGAATACCCCTTTAGATGCTGCCAAATTTAATGGAATGATTGGTTTGAAACTAAGAGGAGGAGTTGCAAATCCAAAATTTTCATATTCAATTGAAACATGGAGTACGCCTTTCATTAGTTTAGATACTTCATTATTATCCTTACCTAGAGAAAACGATTGGGTATTGTTATCTTCCTATGTAGACCGATCTTTAATGAGAAATCTATTGACCAATAATTTACACGAAAAAATGGGTCGATATGCACCGCGTTTTAAATTGTGCGAATTAATTATTGACAATCAATACAAAGGCGTTTATTTATTTGGTGAAAAAATTAAAAGAGATACCAGTCGATTAGATATTGCTAATTTAAAGAATATTGATATTTCTGGAGACCAATTAACAGGCGGATATATTTTTACAATTGATGATGGAGGTACAAATGGTTGGACGAGCGCTATTGCGCCACCTTATGGTACTTTAGGTCAAACGATTAATTTTTCATATGAAGTTCCTGATGCTTCAGTTATTCAAATTCCTCAAAAATTATATATTAAATCATACGTAGATAGTTTTGAAACTGCATTAAATAGTAACAGCTATCAAGATACTGTAATTGGATGGCGGAAATTTGGAGCAGAAAATTCGTTTATTGATTATATGATTATGAATGAATTGAGCAAAGACTATGAAGCATATCGAAAAAATACCTACCTCTATAAAGATAAATTAGGCAAACTGAAAATAGGCCCTATGTGGGGAAATGAAATTGCATGGGGAAATACAATAGATTGTAATAGCAATATAGCAACTGGTTGGTCTTATGAAATTGGAAATGTATGCAGTACCAATACTAAATTAGCTCCTTTTTGGTGGAGTAAATTAGCAACAGACGTTGAATATATGAAAGCATTAAAATGTAGATATACCGAATATCGAAAAGTTGGTAATTTATTAGATACTACTCAAATATTTAAAACCATTGACTCTATTGCCACTCGATTAAATGTGAATGGAGCAATTGCTAGAAATTTTACACAATGGCCAATTTGGAATGTTCCTTTGGTAAACGAACCTACACCAATGTCTATAAACCATGCAGAAGAAGTAACGGCTATCAAAAATTTTATTAGAACAAGAATTGCTTGGTTAGATAATCAATGGTTTACATTGAATTGTGTTTTTCCTGCAACTGTTAAAAACAGTATCAATGAAAATGAAGTAACACTTTATCCAATTCCTACTGCCAACATGATAAACATTGATTTAAAAATAAAAGAAAGTGTACAAATTAATTTATTGTCGATAGAGGGTAAAAAATTAATGTCAATGAACTCCTCTTCGTCAAAAAATACAATTGATTTATCAAGCTATAAAAAAGGAATTTATTTTATTGAAATTAAATGCAACGACCAAGTATTAATAAAAAAAGTGATCAAAGAATAAATAATATCATACTACAAAGGAATTTTAAAGGCTGCTATCAAAAGCAGTCTTTTTTTGTATCGGCTTAAAAAGATTGAATCCATATTGTGCCTAAAAAACAATTAAAATTCTTATCTTTCGGCTTCAAATTTTAAAAATATGGAACAAGTACAATCATTAGAAGAGATTCAGAATTTTAAGGGGACCTACCCAAAACAATTACTGCTTTTGTGTTTAACTGAAATGTGGGAGCGTTTTTGTTTTTATGGTATGAGAGGGATATTAACCATTTTTATGGTTGAAAAACTAATGATTGGAGAGAAGACGGCAAACTTGCAATATGGCGCTATTCAAGCATTTATTTATGCTTTTGCTTTTATTGGCGGTTTATTTGCGGATAAAATTTTAGGTTTTAGAAAGTCGTTATTTTTTGGAGGGATATTAATGATTGTCGGAAATTTTATAATTGCATTTTCGCCAGATACTTTGTTTTATATTGGTATTTGTTTTACAATTGTAGGCACAGGTTTTTTTAAACCAAACATATCTTCTATGGTTGGAACACTATATAAAAAGGGTGATGTAAGGCAAGATGCTGGTTTTGGATTGTTTTATACAGCCATCAATATTGGCGCTTTATTAGGAGGCGTATTAATGGTTTATTTAGCACACAATGTATCATGGGCTTCTGCTTTTTTTGCAGCTGGAATAGTAATGATAATTGGGCTAATTACATTTATTTTTACTCAACGAACAATGGGTGCAATTGGTGTTTCTCCACAGCATGCTGATGTTCCTCAAAAGAAACAAACCATGCATGAAATTTTGGTTTATTTAGGATCTATATTGTCTATTCCTTTAATATTGTTGTTAGTCAGTAATACGCAATACACCGATTATTTTATGTATATCATTGGTCCCGTTACTTTAATTTACTTTTTTTATGAGTGGGCAAAATATCCAATCGTTGAAAAGAAAAAACTTTTAGCAGCCTTAACATTTATTCTATTCTCTATCGTTTTTTGGGCGTTTTTTGAGCAAAGTGGGGGGTCATTGAGCATTTTCGCATTGCATAATTTAAACAATAATTTATTGGGTATGACTATTGATCCTAATATGGTTAATAATTCTTCAAACACAATATTTGTAGTTGTATTTAGTTTTTTAGCTGGACTGATCTGGATTTGGATGGCAAAGAGAAAAATTGAACCCAATACAATCGTGAAATTTGGCTTAGGGTTTTTATTTTTAGCAGCTTCATTTTATATATTATTTTTTACAAGAACATTTGCAGATGCGTCTGGGAAAACCTCTTTAAATGTATTTACTTTCGCTTATTTAGTGATGACTTTTGGTGAGTTATGTTTGTCTCCAATTGGATTGTCTGCTATGACGAAATTGTCACCAAAGCCATTGTGGGGAGTCATGATGGGTATGTGGTTTTTAGCATCGGCTTATGGACAATATGTTGCAGGATTATTGGGTGCAGGTATGGTTAGTCCAAATGAAAATGCAACATTGACAGAAAAATTAATTTCATATACCGAAGGATATAAACAATTGGGAATTTATGCTTTGATTTGTGGCATTGTATTAATTGCCATTTCTCCATTCATTAAAAAATTAATGCAAGGAGTTAAATAATTCATGAAAAACGACAGCATAAGAATTCAAAAAATATTAGTAGCCGTTTCTATTGTACTTTTTGTCATTAAAATAGTAGCATGGAAACTTACAGGCTCAGTTGCTATTTTAACCGATGCATTAGAAAGTACGGTTAATGTAGTTGCCGGTTTTATTGGTTTATACAGCATTATTTTATCCTCTAAGCCCAAAGACAAAGAACATCCTTATGGACATGGCAAAGTAGAATTTATTTCTTCCGCAATTGAAGGCACGCTAATTTCTATAGCAGGAATTATTATTATTTATGAAGCCATGAATAATTTAATTCATCCACATGATTTGAAACAATTGGATTATGGGTTGATCTTAATTGCCATTACCGCCTTGGTGAATTATTTAGTTGGATATTATTGTGTCAAAAAAGGGGAAGTCAATAATTCACCCATTTTAGTTGCCAGTGGGGCCCATTTAAAATCGGATACTTATTCTACCCTTGGGCTTTTAGTCGGGTTGCTATTTGTTATCATCACAGGTTATAAATGGATTGATAGTATTGCCGCTTTAATTTTCGCCTTCATAATTATTTTTACAGGATATAAAATTATTCGTAAATCGATTTCAGGAATTATGGATGAAAAAGATGCCGAAATTATTGACGAAATAGTAGCCGTTTTAAATAATAATAGAAATCGAAATTGGATTGATATTCATAACATGCGTGTTATTAACTACGCAGGTTTTTATCACATTGACTGCCATTTAACGGTGCCTTATTATATTAATGTAAACGATGCGCACTCCATATTAGATACGTTAACAGAAATAATAAACGAGCATTTTCAAAATAGAGTTGAGTTTTTTATTCATGTTGATGGATGTTTGTCTGCACAATGTTCTCTTTGTAATCTTTCCAATTGTGATAAACGAACTATGCATTTTGAAAAAACGATTGAATGGACACATCAAAACATCATCTCGAATCAAAAGCATCAACTATAATTATTTTCAAAATAGTTCTATTCATTTGCAAAAGGACTGATTGTTTCAAGTCAACTAGCTCATTTCCAATTTAAAAAATAGCAGTTAAATATTAATTAGGTAATAAAAACTAATCATTATCTATTATCTTTACCACTACAAATATTATTATGAAACAATTACTTTTACTATTTTCTGTATTTGCATCAATGCAAGCAGTGGCACAAACTCAAATAACGCTAACCCGTGCTGATTTTCCAAAACCAACTGCAAATAGTCCTTTACCTGACAGTGTTTTATATACAACTGCAAATGGCACTAATACAACTGCTGAAACCATTGATGGTCCGAGTCAATCTTGGTCTGAAGCTGGCTTAGTAGGTACAACAGCCTATCAATCTTTTGTGCCTGTTTCTGCCACCCCATTTATTTTTCAAGCAACTTTTTTTGGAAGCGATTATGCACAACCGATTTTAAACTCGAATATTGCAGGTCAACTTGCTTCTGATGCGTATGAATATTATGATTATTCAAGCAATAAATTACAAATACGTGGTTTTGGTGCAAATGTAACTTTGCCAGGCACCTCAATTCCTTTGCCTTTGCCAGCTATTTACACATCTCCAGATGTGATTTATACCTTTCCAATTGCTTTTGGGAATGCAGACAGTTCAACAAGCTCCTTTAATTTGACAATTCCATTGGGTGCAGTAAATTTTAATGTGACAAGAAATCAAAAACGGGTAAATAACGTGGATGCTTGGGGGTCAATCTCTACGCCTGCAGGTACGTTTGATGTGTTGAGAGTTGTTTCAACGATTAACAGAATAGACTCAATCAAAACATCATTTATTTCTTTTGGTACACCTACAAACCCTGTCGAATACAAATGGTTAGCAGCAGGTAAAAAAATACCGGTTTTGCAAATTAATGGAAACAATGTTGCAGGTTTTTTTACAAAAACAAATGCTACTTTTTGGGGAGCAGGTGCTGTAGGCACTTCAAATGTAATTACAAATTTGAATTCATTAAATACATATCCAAATCCCGTAATTGAAAACTCAACGATTTCATTTTCATTAAAAATAGCTTCTACAGTTGATGTCGAAGTAATATCGATTACAGGTGAAAAAGTTGCCCATTTCCATTTTAGTAAACAAGCTGGCAACTGCACAGAAACCTTGCCATTACAAACATTAAAAGCAGGAAACTATATCATTTCATGCAAATCAGGAACAGAAATGGTGTCATCAAAAATGATCAAATTATAGTCAATATATTCTTTTAGAAGAAAATTCGTAAAAAAGAACTTTTTTGTTACCTTTGCGAACGTTTTAAAAATGGTTATTATAAAAAAATTAATATAAAAAATGTCAACACACGATAAATATACAGCACCAAGAACATCAACGAATCCTAAAGCACCTGTAATGTCAATTGAAGAAGAATTACATATTCCTTCTGCAGAAGATAGATTACATGGCGTTGAAAATTGGTATCAAAGTAATAGCAAAATGGTTAATTATGCCCTGATAGGCGTTTTAGCTGTACTAGTTGGTATTTTTGGATATAAATATTACATTGGTGGTCAAAGTGAAAAAGCAAATGATGCTATTTTTAGGGCACAAACCTATTACAGTATTGACTCTATCAATTGGGCATTAAATGGTGATGGAAATAATTTAGGATTCAAAAAAATTGCAGATAAATACAGTGGAACACCTGCAGGAAACTTAGCAAATTATTATGCTGGAATATGCTGCTTGAAAACAGGTGATTTTGCAAATGCAGAAAAATATTTGAAAAGTTTTGATGGAAAAGGAACTTTAGTTACCAATGTAGCAAAAGGTGCTTTAGGCGATGCATTAATGGAACAAGGAAAAACAGACGATGCAATCAAACAATATTTAGATGCATCTAGCGATAACGATAATCTTTTAATTTCTCCATTATATTTAGAAAGAGCAGGATTGGCTTATGAATTAAAAAATAATACACAAGAAGCAATCGCAACCTATAAAAAATTAAAAGAGAAATTTCCTCAAAGTCAACAAGCTAGAAACATGGACAAAAACTTAGCTCGTTTAGGTGTTTATAGTGTAGAGTAATGAGTTTATCTTCAGAAAATAATAATTTATTAAATATTAACAACCTGCAAATTTCAGATAATTTGCAGGTTGTTATCGTTTATACCGAATGGAATGAACATATCATTCAAGAATTAATAAATGGCGCCAATCGAGTATTTGCAAAATTTCCAACTGTAAAAGTAAAATTATATCAAGTGCCTGGTTGTGTAGAAATTCCGTTTGCGATTAACCAACATCATCAGCATTTACGAGCAGATGCCTACATCGCATTTGGTTGTGTTATTCGTGGTGAAACACCTCATTTTGATTATGTATGTGATGCCGTTACACATGGTATTTCTACATTAAATACTTCTATAAATTCGCCCACAATTTTCGGTATTCTAACTGTCAATAAAGTAGAGGAAGCCATGGATAGAATTGGCGGAAAACACGGACATAAAGGGGAAGAAGCTGCTGTAGCGGCATTGAAAATGGCAAGCCTTAAAAATGCTTTTATTACCAAATCAGAAAATGATTTTCAAGAAATGTTAAAAGATCTAAACTCCTAAACTAAAAAAATGAAAGTACAACTATTTATTCCTTGTTTCATTGATCAATTATATCCTCAAGTTGGAATGAATACAGTTAAAATTTTACAAAAAGTGGGGTGTGAGGTTACCTATAATCAAAACCAAACGTGCTGTGGTCAGCCAGCCTATAATGCAGGATTTATTAGCGATGCAAAAAAAGTGAGTGAAAAATTTTTAGATGATTTTTCGGGTTCAGAATATATTGTTGCGCCAAGCGGTTCTTGCATCGGGTATGTAAGAAATTCCTTTAATGAAATTTTTGACAATACGTCTTGCCATAATGATGCCAAAGCGGTTTCAAAACGTTCGTTTGAATTGACAGAATTTTTAGTGGATATCATGAAAATTGAAGATATTGGAGCCACGTTAAATGCAAAAGCAACTTATCATGATGCATGTGGTGCATTGCGTGAATGTGGCATTAAATCATCTCCTAGAAAACTCTTGTCGAATGTAAAAGGCTTGGAGCTAATTGAAATGAAAGAATCTGAAACCTGTTGTGGTTTTGGTGGAACTTTTGCAGTGAAATATGAACCAATTTCAATTGGAATGGCTCAAACTAAAATCAATAGTGCCATTGAAACAGGCGCAGAATATATTATTTCAACAGATATTTCTTGCTTAATGCACTTAGAAGGTCATATTAAACATCGTAACCTAAATTTAAAAACAGCGCATATTGCTGATGTGTTGACAATGGGTTGGTAAGCTAGTCTTTAGTTTTAAGGGATTCCTTTTTAGTTAAAGTGATCTACCAAAAAGACGCTAATGCTCAAACTATTTCAATAAACTTTTATTGAAATATTATTTTTACTAAAATTTGCCTAGTCTAAGTTGTTCGTGGAAGTTTAGAATTTAGATTTTTATTATCGAAATTTGCTACTTAGTTGCATTATTCCTTTATTTTTGTTTAATGAAAAACGTATTTTTATTTTTTATTTTATTCGTGTCATTTCAATTATATGCACAAAACTTTTCCAATAAAATAATAACCGGTGCTGAACAATCAACGGAGTATTTAACTTTATTGAAAGGGAAAAAAGTAGCGTTGTTAGTCAATCAAACATCAGTTATTAAAAAAGAGCATCTAGTTGATTTTTTGATAAATGAAAAAATAAATATTGTAAAAATATTTGCGCCTGAACATGGTTTTAGAGGACAAGCAGATGCCGGAGAAAAAGTAAAAAGTGGAATTGATGCTAAAACAGGATTACCTATTACTTCGATGTATGGTGCCAACAAAAAACCGAGTAAGGAAAGTATGCAAGGAATTGAAATTGTAGTATTTGATATTCAGGATGTGGGTGCTCGATTTTATACCTACATTTCATCTATGCAATATATGATGGAAGCATGCGCAGAAGCCAATGTGCCTATGGTTATTTTAGACAGACCTAATCCGAATGGATTTTATGTAGATGGCCCTGTTTTAGAACCTAAATTTAAATCATTTGTAGGCATGCAGCCCATCCCAATCGTTCACGGAATGACGGTTGGAGAATATGCTACAATGTTGAATGGTGAAGGTTGGTTGGCAAAAAAAAATAAATGTAAATTGACCATAATTACTTGTAAAAATTATAATCATAAAACGTTTTATCATTTACCAATAGCGCCATCACCGAATTTAAAAAGTACAGCAGCTGTCTTTTTATATCCATCGTTATGCTTGTTTGAAGGCACCGATGTGAGTGTAGGCAGAGGGACTAAAACACCCTTTGGAGTTTGGGGGCATCCTGCATTTAAAGACAATGGATTTTCTTTTACTCCTGAGTCTGTGGAGGGAGCAAAAAATCCACCTCATTTAGGCGAAAAATGTTTTGGAGCAAATTTGAATTTATCGCCTACCGACGTTTTAAAAATTACTAAAACTGAATTGAATTTATCCTTTTTAATAAATGCATATTCGTTAGCTGAGTCTACTACAAAAGAGAAATTTTTTAATGATTTTTTTGAAAAATTAGCTGGGACTGCATCTCTTAGAGCGCAAATAATAAATGAATCTACTGAATCTCAAATAAGAAATTCGTGGAAAAAAGGGTTGCTTCAATTTAAAAAAATAAGAAAAAAATATTTATTGTATGAAGATTTTGAATAAGCACAGGATTGCCTAAATAATTAAAATTTATCATTTAAATTTCACATAACTTTACATTTCAAAAATCAATACCATGTTTTTATTATTTTTAGGAATCCTTATTTTCTTAATCGCTGGCACTGTTTCAAAGGCGTTAATTCGTTATCAAAACCCCGATAAAATAAAAAATGGAATGCGTTTATTCTCATTTTTAGTGATGGGATTAGGCGTTATGAGTTCTTGTGTAAAACAAATTGATGCCGGTTATATTGGCGTACAATCTATGTTTGGAAAAATTCAAACCAAAAGTTTAGGCAGTGGGTTAAATTTTGTGAATCCCTTAGTTTCCGTTTCTGAAGTGGATGTAAGAACTCAAAACTATACCATGAGTGGAGTGCATGGAGAAGGCGAAATTGCAGGAGATGATGCTATTCGTGTGTTGACAAAAGATGGGTTAGAAGTTACCATTGATTTATCTGTTTTATACCGTGTAAATGCGACCAATGCACCTCAATTGGTGAAAAATGTAGGGATCGATTTTAAAGATAAAATTATTAGACCTTTAGCTCGAACGAAAATTAGAGACAATGCCGTTTATTATGATGCAGTAGAATTGTATTCAACCAAAAGAGATGAATTTCAACAACGAATTTTTAAAGACATCGATAAAGAATTTAATTACAGAGGGTTGATTTTAGAAAATTTATTGATTAGAAACATTGCGTTGCCACAAACGGTAAAACTAACCATCGAAAGTAAAATAAATGCAGAACAAGAAGCGCAAAAAATGCAGTTTGTATTGCAAAAAGAACAGCAAGAAGCAGAACGAAAACGTGTAGAAGCAAGAGGAATTGCGGATTATCAAAAAATATTAAATGAAGGATTGTCTGACAAACAATTGCAATACGAACAAATTAAAGCCTACAAAGAAATAGCTACTTCTACAAATGCAAAAGTAATTATTATGCCATCTAAAGGAAGTGTAATTTTAGATGCGAAGTAATTTTTTTTGTTAAAGAAAATATTTTACATTTTTTGATATTATCTTTATTTATTAAATTATTTCTTATGCTATCAAAATCTATCAATTTATATATTGTAAAACTATTTTTTGTATTTACGATTTTTTCATTTTCGTTCAATAAAGTGAATGCACAACAAGTAGAAATGTGTGCTGTGTGGGTTGGTTCTACACCTACAACAGCTTATTTTGATGTGTATGTTACTAATACTGGCACAGTTCCTTTAAAATTTAATGGAGTGGTTTTGAGGTTTCAACTCAGTTCACCAAGCATGATTTTAACAGGGGGCCTAGGCACTTTATCTTGGAATTGGGTAGCAGGCTCTACTCCTATATCTAATATAGGAAATTCTTGGAATAATTGGCCTAATTATTTGACAAACCTTCCTTACACAGCATCATCAAGCTTATTCAGTTATACCCCTTCATCTACATTTTTCGTAAGTGCTACAGCTCCAGATATACCTTATGCGCCAGGCATAAAAATTGGACGTTTTCGAATAAATGTTACTGGAGGAACTTGGTCTGTTCCATCATCTCAATTTGGTTTCACGTGGAGTACAACAGCAGCAGTGATTGCTTATTCAAATGGGTCATCATCAACCACAACACTTCAGAGTCCAACAGGTAGTTTTTGTAATTCTTCAGGTCAACCACTAACTTTTTCTTCTTTAATTTCTGGAGTCGATAGCACAGGAGTCGATACCATTTGTAATGGCAACACGGCTACCTTAAATGTTGCTACAACAGGTGGAGTAAGTCCTTACATTGTCACAATTTCAGATGCCAATGGAAACACTACATCAGCTACTGGCACAAGCCCTATTTCTTTTTCAGTAAATCCAACATCAAATCAAAGTTATTATGTTACATCTGTTATTGATGCAAACGGTATTGTAGCAAGTAGTAATCAAGGGATTGCATATGTTGTTGTTAATCCAATTAATAATATTACATATATAACAGCTTGTGATAGTTTTTATTGGGCAAATACAGGTCAACTTTATACTTCATCAGGTATATACTTAGGGACAACTTTTGGTTGTATTACCCAACAATTAAACCTTACAATAACACCTTCTACAAGCAACGCTTCTCTAGTAAATGCTTGTAATTTTTATACTTGGGCAAATAATGGTCAAACATACAGTTCATCAGGGTTATATACCCATATTTCTAACTGTAGCATTGATACTTTAAATTTATTGATAACAAACGGAACTTCTACAACTCAAACCGTCAATGCAATCAATTCTTATACTTGGCCTGTAAACAATCAAACTTATACGTCATCAGGGTTGTATTCATTCATAAATGGTTGCGACACTACGAATTTAGATTTAACGATTGACTTTCCAGCTTCAACTTTAGCTATTAACAATGAGAATGATTTTAGCATATTTCCCAACCCAACAAAAAAAGAAATAACTATTGAAACCAATTTAAAAACAAGTTCAACTTATGCAATTAAATTAGTAGATGTTAGTGGTAGGGTTTTAAAAGAAATAACAAATGTTGGTCAATCAAAATTAAATATCAATATATCAAATGTGGATGCAGGAATTTATTTTATTCAATTAATTGAGAATAATCAAGTCATAAAAACAAAACAAATTAGAAAGGAATAAAATACTCTAATTTATTAAAAATCAAAATCCTCCCCATTCATTAATTCTCTTTCCAAGCCTTCCATTGAAACAATATCAATTGCTTCAATAAGTTTTGGTGTACTGTTTAAAATATTAGCATCTTCGATATTTAGGAGAATGTTTTTAACTGATTCAGAAAGAGTGCATAGCACAAATGATAAATCAGCATTATACATTTCATGATGCCAATCAATAATATGTTGAGTATTTGTTTCCTCTATAGAATTTATAGATGTGAAATCAATAATTACACTTCGTTGTTTTTCTATTGAATTTTGAATAAATTGGTTGATGTCAACTGCCAATTCTTGATTAAATGTGTCATTTATTGGTGTAATTATGTCAAAATTTTCTTTGGTATCAATATTGTATTTCATGTTTATATCTTTCTTTTTAAAGTAAAAAATAATAAGTATTTTTGTTAAATTAAATTAATTTTATGGATGCACATTTTTCATCAAAGGTAAAAGAAATAATTTCATTTAGTCGTGAAGAAGCTTTGCGATTGGGAAATGATTTTATAGGAACAGAGCATCTGATGTTAGGGATGATTCGAGACGGGCAAGGATTAGGAATACGCATATTGCAAAATTTGCATGTCGATTTATTCAATCTTCGCGAAGAATTAGAAAAAGTGATT
>JBILBN010000098.1:0-7204 GCA_044353665.1 Chitinophagaceae bacterium
TGAATTAATGTAAAAGGTAATTTGAATTTAGAATTTTGCACAACATATTTTTTAATACTTTTGTAAAATGCAATTTGAATTAAACAAAGCCCTCAAAGATTTCAATACGTTTCATATAGATGCGCAGGCTGAAAAATTTATTTGTATTGATGATGAAAAATCATTGTTAGAAATATTGGAATTTGCAAAAAAAGAAAATGAAAGAATTCATTTTATTGGTGGAGGAAGTAATATTTTATTAACCCAAAACATTGATGGAATAACCGTTTTAAATCAATTAAAAGGAATTTCTATTATAAATAAAAATGAAGAATTTGTAAATGTAAATTTTGCTTCGGGGGAAAATTGGCATCAATGTGTTTTGTGGGCAGTCGAACATAATTATGGTGGTATAGAAAATCTTTCCTTAATTCCTGGTACGATTGGGGCTTCTCCTATTCAAAATATTGGTGCTTATGGTGTAGAGTTGAAAGATGTATTTCATTCATTAGAAGCCATTAACTTAATCAGTTTTGAAAAGAAAATATTCACATTAGAAGAATGCAAATTTGGTTATAGAGACAGTATTTTCAAACAGCTAGAAAAAGGAAATTGGTTTATTTTAAATGTTATACTTCAACTAACTAAAAATCCTATTTGTAACATCAATTATGGAAATATAAAAGAAGAATTATTGAAGATGAAAGTTGAAAAACCTCGGATACAAGATGTTTCAAAAGCAGTAATAAACATTAGAAGCAGCAAATTACCTAATCCTGCAGAAATTGGTAACGCTGGAAGTTTTTTTAAAAACCCTGTAGTTAGCAAATCTCATTTTGAAGAATTAAAAACTATGTATCCAGAAATTCCATATTTTACGGCAGCAAATGGAGTAAAAATTCCAGCAGCTTGGTTGATTGAAAAAAATAATTGGAAAGGTTTTAAAGAAGGTGATTTTGGCGTTCATAAAAATCAAGCATTGGTTTTAGTAAATTATAATCACGCCAATGGAAATGATATTTTAAATCTATCTTCACAAATAATAACATCTGTGCAACAGACATTTAACATTACATTAGAACGGGAGGTTAATATTTGGTAAAAATAGGCTTGGCTAACATTTCATTATGTTTATAAAAACCTAAGCAGTATTTTCTTATTTTGTAAAACTCTATTTTCGTAACTCATCATAAAACATGAACGTTATGAATTTAGCAAAAAACACTTTTATTGGAATATTAACATTGTTTCTGTTGGTTATTTCTACATTTTCTTTTTCTATTAACAACGAAAAAATAGTATCCAAAACATATTCAGGAATTGCCAGTTATTATCATCCGAAATTTAATGGAAGAAAAACCGCTAATGGCGAGATATTTAGCAATGAAAAACTAACTGCAGCAAACAATTTTTTAAAATTAGGAACAATTGTAAAAGTATTAAATCCTGAAAATGGGAAAACAGTGATTGTAAAAATCAATGATCGAATGAACAAAAAAAATCATCGATTAATTGATTTGACAGAAGCGGCTGCTCGTCAATTAGACATCATACAACAAGGATTAGGAAAAGTAGAAATTGAAATTATTAAGGAAGGTTAAATTTTTTGGTTTATATTGTGTAATCATACTTCACAATTATGCGTTTAATCATTTTTATATTTTCAATATTTTTCTCGATGCAATTAGTTGCTCAAGTAAAAATACTCAAAGGCACGGCTAGTTTTTATCATCAGAAATTTAATGGGAGAAAAACGGCTACAGGCGAAACTTTTAACAATAATGGTTTGACTGCTGCTTGTAATCAATTGCCTTTAGGCACAATGGTAAAGGTTACAAATTTAAAAAATGGCAACACGGTTATTGTAAAAATAAATGATCGAATGCATGCAAAAAACAAAAGATTAATTGACTTAACCTACCAAGCAGCCAAAGAATTAGATTTTATACACAATGGAACTTGCAAAGTTAACGTTGAAAAAGTGTCTAAAAAGTAGCATGACAAGGATGCTTATTAAGAAAAATATAAATTAAAATTTCTTTTTTTTAAAATCATATTTCAATAAATTTCTTTATTCATAATATTAAAACTACATTAGCGTTGCTAAAATTAATTATGCAGTACGAAATAAAAAATTCAGGAAAATTCAAATACGTTCAAGAAGGGCAAGGAGAGAGTTTGGTATTATTACATGGGCTGTTTGGAGCATTAAGCAATTTCAAAGATTTAATAGATTGCTTTAAAGAAAATTATACTGTTTACATTCCAATATTACCCTTATATGATTTAACCAATTTAGACACTTCGGTTTCTGGATTGGCAAAGCATGTTTCAAAATTTATAGAACATAAAAATTTAACGAACGTCAATTTATTAGGAAATTCTTTAGGAGGGCATATCGCTTTAGTTTATGCCTTAAATCATCCTGAACGAGTTAAAACGATTACACTCACTGGCTCCTCTGGATTATTTGAAAATGGCATGGGTGAAACCTATCCTAAACGAGGCGACAAAGACTATATTCGTAAAAAAGTGGAATTGACTTTTTATGATCCTGCTAGCGCTACACAAGAGTTGTGCGATGAAGTATACAACATCGTAAACAACCGTTTAAAAGCAGTAAAAATTATTTATTTAGCCAAATCTGCAATTCGTCATAACTTAGGAGATGAGCTTCAAAATATTAAAAAACCAGTTTGTTTAATTTGGGGCAAAAACGATACGATAACACCCCCAATGGTTGCTGAAGAATTTAAAAAACTATTGCCTAATTCAGAACTCCATTGGATTGACAAATGTGGTCATGCCCCAATGATGGAAGTTCCTGGTGAATTCAATACTATTTTAAATGAATTTTTAAATAAACATTAATCAATTATTTGCATTTAGTTCGAAATAATTAGTTGACATTTACCATACAATTTCATTTTAATTTACATTGATACAACAATGAGTGTTCAATCATTAATAACCCACGACTTACCAAACTTATCACTTACAGACAGTGGTCAAAAAGCTTTGCGTTTAATGAACGAATACAGGGTTTTCCACTTACCTCTAGTACAACAAGATAACTATTTAGCCATTATTTCAGAAGATGATATTTTAGATTGGGACACGCCTGAAGAACCTTTATCATTAGCCGAGTTTATTAATTTTAGACCAGCAGTTTTCAGTAATATGCATCCTTTTGAGGCGATGAAGGTTGTGAAAGAAAATAATTTATCTGTAGTACCTGTCTTAAATGCTCAAAATCATTTTGAAGGAGTTGTTACTAGCGAAGGATTATTTAGCTATTTTGCGGACACCAATGGCATCAAAGAATTGGGGGGCATAATTGTTCTTGAAATGGAACCTCGAAATTATAGCTTATCCGAAATATCAAGAATTTGTGAAAGCAATGATGTAAGTATTTTAAGTTTATTTATCAAATCTAAAGATGAATCAGGATTACAATTAGTTACCCTAAAAACAAACCGAAAAGATATTCAGTCGCTTATTTCAACCTTTGAGCGATACAATTATACCATTGCTGAAATTTATTCGGTAGAAAACAGTGTAAATAATTTGCAACAAAACTATGATGCATTAATGCACTTTATTAATATCTAAGATTTGATTTTAGAATATTGAATAAAACGAAAATCTATTCCTTTTTCAACAGCGAAAAAAATAGTTAAAAATATCATTTAAAAAACTTTTTAGGCAAAAAAAAGAAAGCAATTATGCTTTCTTTTCTTCTGCTTTTCTTAAATTAGCTATTTGTCTAGCTACACGCATACGAAATTTTCCAAAAGATCCTTTGAAAATTTTACCGCGTTTTGTTTTTTTGTCGCCTCTGCCCATGATTAATTGTTTTTATATTTAGGAATGCGAATATACGCATTTTGAATTAAAGAGTCGTATTAAAAAAAAAACCGAGTAAAACTCGGTTTTTTAAATATTCTAATTTGATAAAATTATTTAGCCACTTTTGTGCTCAATTCTTTACCTGCTTTAAATTTAGCTACTTTTTTAGCTGCAATTTTAATTTCTTTTCCTGTTTGAGGATTACGACCAATACGTGCAGCACGTTTAGAAACAGAGAATGTTCCAAAACCAACTAAAGTTACTTTGTCACCTTTTTTCAATGCCGTAGTTACAGAAGTTGTAAATGCATCTAATGCTTCACCTGCTTGTGTTTTTGTGCAATCAGCTGATTTTGCCATTGCTTCGATTAATTCTGCTTTGTTCATTTTTTTAAATTTATTGAGTTAATAATATTAATTATAATGCTAAATTACTATTTTTTACATTATTTCAAAATTTTTTTTTAGCTGAAAGCCTTATACTTAGAGGATTTTCACACATTATCAACATTTATATAAATTTAAGCCCCTAATATGCCGAATGAATAGAGAAATTTTTATTTAATTTTTTTTAAAATACTTCTAAACGCAATAAATTTATTACCAAATAATGCATATCCTTTTTCTCTTAATGTTGGTGCAAATTCCTCAATATATCGTTTGTATCTTTCTTCATTTGTAGTATAATATTGTGCAATATAGGTTTTCCCTTCTTCATCATCTCCTTCGTGTAAATAAAAAAAATGAAAGCTATCAAACATACCCGTATCTAACACTTCTTGCATGTGGGTTTCTTGCATCCATTTCAACCAATCTGTTTCAATTTCATGGGTTATTTTTATGGTTACATTATATATGTACATATTTAGTTTGGATGTTTAGTGTTTAAATGTTTAGTGGTTTGGCATAAAGATAAAATAAATACTTACAGTTTGCTATTCTCAAATTGCAACACTAATGCAACAGGACAATGATCTGAATGTTTTATTAATGGCAAAATTTCTGCATGATGAATTTTTTCTTTTAAGTTTTCTGAAACATTGATATAATCAATTCTCCATCCTTTATTATTATTTCGAGCATTCGCTCTGAAACTCCACCAACTATATTGATTTGGATCCTTGTTTATATGCCTAAAGCTATCTACCATTCCAACATTAAAAAAAGCATCCATCCAAGCTCTTTCTTCAGGCAAAAAACCACTGGAGTCTTTATTCCCTTTAGGGTCATGAATATCGATTGCTTGATGGCAAATATTATAATCACCGGCCACAATTAATTGTGAATTTTGAGTTGCTAATTTTGAGTTTAAAAAAGCCAAATAATCATTCAAGAAAATCATTTTATAGTCTTGCCTTTCATCACCACTGCTTCCACTCGGGAAATAAGTATTAATTAATGTAAAATGATCGAATGACAACTGAATAACACGTCCTTCAAAATCGGCTTGAGCTAATCCGCATCCATAAACCACTTCATTAGGTTCAATTTTTGAAATAACTCCAACTCCACTATATCCTTTTTTTTGTGCAGAAAACCAATAACAATGGTAACCCAATGCTTCAAATAATTCAACAGGCACATCTTCTTTATTGGCTTTCAATTCTTGAAAACAATAGATATCTGCATTATCTTCTTTTATCCAATCTATTAAGCCTTTTGTAACTGCCGACCTAATTCCGTTTACATTATAGGATACTATTCTCATTATTTTTTTATTTACAAACATAAAAAAAGACTTTCATAAGAAAGTCTTTTAATATTTATTATTTTAGTCCGTTATAAATTGATATAATAGAATATTAACTTATTCGCAAAAAAAATTATTGTTTTGTTACTTTTTTTACTCCAATTATTTTCCCTTTTGAATCTACAAATTGCAATAAATAAACTCCTGTAGAAACATTATCTAATGGTATATAAATTGGACTTCTGTTTACATCAACAGCAAATTTTGCAATCTTATTTCCTATCACATTGGTTACATTAACTGAAGAAATATTTTTATCATTTAAAGCAATGTTAATATGATTTGTTGCTGGATTGGGATAAATATTCACAAAACTTGAGTTCTCAAAATCTTTAGTAGATAATGGGCATGATGAAAATTTGTAAGTCATCTCTCCAGCATTTGTCGTTAATGTTACAAAATTTGAACCATCTGCTGCTGCTGAAATTGCTTTCATAGAAACTTGAATAACCCCATAACTATTTGCAGCTAATGTAAATGATTTTTGTCCAACAATTGGATCATTATAACATAGATTAGGATCACAGATGCTTATTAAACTCCAACCGGACAATAAATATTGATTAGAGACAGACCATTTAATTGTTACTGGCGAAGCCGTATTATTAAACACCGAATCAAGTAAATGATGTATGGTTGCATCTTTAGGAAAACAAGTTGCATTTTCTGTATATGAAACAGTATCATGGGTAACAATTTGAGAAAAAGCACTCAAAGAGATTACTGCAATTAATAATGTGAATATAATTTTTTTCATTGTATTTATTTTAGTGCAATTTAATGTAAAATATAAAATTATGCCTATTAAATATGTTAAAATTTTAAATTTTAGCGACTAATGAATTTATATTTCGCTATTAAGCATGGCCCAAAGCTTATCCTTCATTACATTAATCCCTTTTTGAGTTATTGAAGAAAAAAATACTACATCTAATTCTTTAGGAAGCTCCTTTTTTATTTCTGCCATTAATTCATCATCTAACATATCCGATTTACTAATTGCAATTAGCATTTGTTTGTCCAATAAATCAGGGTTATATTGTTCCAATTCCGACATTAATATATCATACTCTTGTTTATGATTTTTACTATCAGCAGGTATTAAAATTAGCAATGCAGGATTACGTTCAATGTGACGTAAAAAACGATGACCCAAACCTTTGCCTTCTGCTGCACCTTCAATTATACCTGGTAAATCTGCTACACAAAATGATTTACCATCTTTATAATCTACGATTCCTAAATTAGGGGTAATTGTAGTAAATGCATAATCTGCTATTTTTGGTTTAGCCGCACTAATTACAGATAACAAAGTAGATTTTCCTGCATTAGGAAAGCCTACTAAACCTACATCTGCTAGTATTTTTAATTCTACAACTTTCCATTCTTCAATGCCTGGCTCCCCTGGCTGAGCATAATCAGGTGCTTGATTGGTAGCTGTAGCAAAGTTTCCATTTCCTAAACCTCCTCTACCTCCTGGCACCCAAATTACTTCCTGACCATGTTCTAAAATCTCTACTTCAACTTCGCCAGTTTCTTCATTTTTACCAACAGTCCCTAATGGAACTTCGATATAAACGTCTTCACCTGTTAATCCACTGCTATTATTTTTACTTCCTCTAAATCC
>JBILBN010000039.1:0-22604 GCA_044353665.1 Chitinophagaceae bacterium
TTTACATTTGAAGAGTTTGTTCATTACTGTGAAGAAATTTATGTGAGTGATAAACGTGTTTTTTCGCCACTTACTGCCGCTTGTAAGAATTGTTCATTCAACATTAAACAAGGAAAAGATGACGATAAAAAAGATGGCAGAATAGAATGTTGGAAGCATGTTACCCAATTATCTGATAATTTACTCAATAACCCATGGACAATTGATTTATGGCAAGGCAAAGTAGAGAAAGCTTTGCAGGAAGGAATATATTTAATGAAGAATTTGGAAGCTTCGGATATAGGTAAGGCTAAAACAAAACCAAAATCTAATTCTAATTCAAAATCCCAAAAACAAAATCCTGGATTAGATCAAAATTCTAGAAGATTATTGCAAGTAGAAAAAGTTAAAAACAATGACAATTCCTACTATTTTGATAAAGAAAATTTTGACCTTGAAGCAGAAAAATGGACTTGGCCTTTAAACCTCATTGACTTTGAAACCAGTACTGTTGCTTTGCCATTTTATGAAGGGAAAACTCCTTATAGTGGCGTAGCTTTTCAATGGTCGCATCATTTAATGCATAAGGATGGACGTATTGAACATGTTGGCGAGTACATCAATTTTGAAAAAGGGGTATTCCCTAATTTAACGTTTATCAGAACATTAAAGGAATCATTAAGCATAAATAATGGTACAATTTTCAGATACCATAATCATGAAAATACTTATTTAAGAATGATTCATGGTCAAATAGTATCAGGTGAGTTAGAAGTAGCAGACCCTGAAAAATCTGATTTACTTGCATTTATTGATTTAATAACTAGGCATAAGCCAGATGGTAATGACTATGTTAGTGGTGCTAGAAACATGGTTGATTTATATGAAATAGTGCAACGCTATTATTATTCCCCAAGTACTCAGGGTAAAATTGGTTTAAAATTTGTTTTGCCAGCCATAATTAATGACGTCCCTTTTTTAAAAGAAAAATATGGTAAAAAAGGAATTTATGGTCAAGAATTAGAAGTAAGAAGTATTAACTATACAGACCATCAATGGATAGATCCAGCTTTTAACAATGATCCATATAAAACACTTCCTTTAATTTTCGATGGGTATAATAGAAATGACTTTGATTCAATGGATGAAATTGCAGATGGTGGTGCGGCTTTAAGTGCCTATGCCTATCTACAATACACCCATATTCCTGAAAATGTAAGATTAAAATTGAAAGAAGCATTACTTCGCTACTGCGAATTGGATACCATGGCAATGTGTTTTTTAATTGAGGGAATGATGAGATTAGAAAATAAATGCTTGTAAACAATAACATTTATTGAATGCAAGTATTCCATTCTTTTTGTGTAGCCCTGCCAAGAATCGAACTTGGAATTAACGTTTAGGAAACGCTGGTTATATCCATTTAACTACAGGGCCATTTTTTAATTATAAATTCGTGCTATTAGCTCAGCATATTTATTCATAATTACTTTTCGTTTTAATTTCATGGTGGCGGTTAATTCTCCACTATCAATGGTCCACTCATTGGGAACTAATTGGAACTTTTTAACTTGTTCGTGTGCAGCAAAATGTTTGTTGTAATTGTCTAATTCTGCGCGAATTAATTTTAAAATATTTTTATCTTGAGTCATTTCAAAAGTGCTGTCAATAATTATGTTCATTTTTAAAAAATGGGCTGTTATTTTTTCGAAAGCAGGCACTATCAATGCTCCAGCAAATTTTTCATTGCTACCTACAACCATTATTTGTTCAATAAAAACAGACTCTTTCATTTTGTTTTCAATAGGCAAAGGGGCAACATATTTTCCACCCGATATTTTAAATATTTCTTTTTTTCGATCGGTAATTTTCAAAAATTTGTTATCAATAATCGTCCCAATATCACCGGTATGAAACCAGCCATCTATAATTACTTCGGCTGTTAATTCAGGATGTTTATAATAACCCATCATGACATTTGGACCCTTACAAACAATTTCGCCATCGTCTAACAACTTCACTTCTATTTCATCAATCACAGTACCTACCGTTCCAAACATTCTAGCGTTTTGTTCAAATCGATTCACACTGATAACAGGCGATGTTTCCGTTAATCCATAGCCTTCCATAACAATTATTTTTGCTGCTGTAAAGAGTCGTAATAATTTTACTTGACAAGCAGCTGAACCCGTAACGATTGCTTTTATATTGCCACCAATAGCTTCTCTCCATTTACTAAAAACGAGTTTGTCTGCAAGCATCATTTGTAGTTTGTAACTAACCGATTGTGGTTTGTTGATTTCAAATTGGAGGGCTAAACAAACCGCCCAATCAAATATTTTTCGTTTAAAACCTGTGAGCTGACTTCCTTTCGCATCAATTTTTTCATACACTTTTTCTAACAGTCTCGGAACGGTAGTAAACACCACAGGTTTCACTTCTTTTAAATCATTACCTATCGTTTCCATGCCTTCAGCAAAATAAATAGATACGCCTTTATTGATATAAATATTCATTACCGTTCGTTCAAAAATATGATTTAACGGGAGAAAACTGAGAATGTTATTTTCACTGCTGCAAAATTGAAATGCACTCATACATTCTCTCACGTTACTTACAATGTTGTTGTGTGAAAGCATCACGCCTTTTGGATTTCCTGTTGTTCCCGATGTATAAATGATGGTTACTAAACTTTCTCCTTTGACCGTTTTTTTTATTTCATTTATTTCTTCAATTTCTTGTTCAGAAACTTCTTGTAATAAATGGCTCCAATGTTGCACACCTTCAATTTCATCAAATGAATAAATATGTTTTAATGAAGGAATATTCTGTTGAATGCGCGCTATTTTTTTATAAATATATTTATCTGAAATAAATAAAACTTTTACAGCAGATTCGTTCAAAATATATTCCCACTCTGCTTCTGTTATTGACGGATAAATGGGTACAACAACTGCTCCTAAATACTGTGTGGCAAAATCTGAAATAATCCATTCTGGTCTGTTATTCGCTATTATGGCAACTTTATCTTGTCCTTCAGGTGTATAGTCATTGGCAGCTATTCCTAATTTTTTTAAAGCGATAGCTAATTTTACAGCACTATTTTTTACCTCAGTAGCAGTAACTCCTTCCCACTTCCCTTTAATTTTTGCATGCAGCATATTTTTTTTAGGGAATAAGTCAACATATTGTTCCAAAAAATCAAATAACCTTGAAATGTTTTCCATACTTAAAATAAAATTTAATGAATATGATAATATTGATTTTTTTTAGGGATCAATTTATTATTTCTGAAAAAAGTATCAAATTGGTTCATTAGTGCTGCGTTTTGTTGGGTCCAAATTTTCATGTTTTTTTCATTATCTAATCGAGCACAAAGCCATTGATTATAACAATCAAAGTAACCATTTTGAATCATTCGATGTTGATAATCTATTAATTCCATTGGATAAATAGTGGTATATTTTTTATTCCATTCTATTAAAAAACGAATTCGAAGCATGGTTAAATTTTCAACATTTATACCACCTGTTGCAACGTTTTTTAAATTATCATAAACACCCATTGCAGCTTCTTCAAAGTTTTTAGGATTGTCAAATCTACCCACTTTTCCATCTAAAGCGATATTATTTAAATCGGCAATAAGGAATTTATAACTTTCAAAGATTATTTTTTTTACTTCTTCTGTTCTGGAGGAAAAACTTTCCATATTCACAAAGTGTTCTCCATAAACAATTGCCCACAAATATTTTTTTGTAAAGGCGTAAACTTTAGCTAAATTATAATAATTCAAATAAAAAGTAGGTGCTTTTTCAATGCCTTTTTCCCAAGCTTCTGAAGCACTTTTGTATTTTTTTTGATTGGTGTATAATGCTCCTTTTTCATGATATAATATTCCAGCATTAGGGAATTTAGCAATACCTGCATTGATCGCATTTTCTGCATCCTCCATTTTCTTTTTTGCTGAAAAAATGCTGCACGCTACTTGAAACGTTTCCTCATCGGCATTTTGTGCTTTTAACAAGGGCACAATCATGTGCTCACCCCTTCCCATATCACCTTGCAAATAATAGGCATGTGCTAATTCTCTTCTATATACTAAATTTTTTGGCTCAACTTGTATTGCCTGATTGTATACCATAATTGCATTGGCGTAATCTTGCTTTTGCAAATACATTTTTGCTGTTTCAAAAAGTTCTCTTCCTTGATTGCTAGTGCTTACTTCTCCTTGGCTAAAAACAGTCAAGCTCCATAAACAAACCAATACCAATAGCGTTATTCTTTTCATGTCAATTGTACAAATTTAATAGAGAAATTCATTAAATGATACATTTTATGAAAATGCTTTCTATTCGTACTTTTGCACCATGACAAAAAAACAGCGTTACGACTATATTATTCATTATTTTTCGGAACATGCTCCTAATGCCGAAACCGAATTATTGTATGACAATCCTTATCAACTTTTAGTTGCAGTTATTCTGTCGGCGCAATGCACCGACAAAAGAATCAATATGGTAACCCCTGCTATATTTGCAAAATATCCTACTCCAGCAGCATTAGAAACCGCTACATTTGATGAACTTTTCTCAATTATTAGAAGTGTAAGTTACCCGAATAATAAATCCAAACACCTTATTGGTATGGCTCAACTGGTGATGTCTAAATTTAATGGTGAAATTCCATTAACTGTTCAGGAATTAATAGAATTGCCAGGGGTTGGTCGAAAAACAGCCAATGTAATTACTTCCGTTATTGATAATCAACCCAACATGGCTGTAGATACCCATGTATTTAGGGTTTCAGCAAGAATTGGATTAACGACCAATGCTAAAACACCTTTACAAACTGAACTTCAATTGATCAAACAAATCCCAAAAGAATTGGTTCATGTAGCGCATCATTGGCTTATTCTTCATGGTCGATATACTTGCTTAGCGCGTAAGCCCAAATGTGAAATTTGTGGAATTACAAAAGCATGTAAGTATTTTGAAAAAATGAATAAAGAAAAATAAATTTTTTTGTTCAATTTGTACATTTCATTTTTCATAAAATGAATTCCGTTCAGAAATAAAGATAAATGCCGATATGAAATATTCAGTGTACTGAAAAAATTGAGGTATAGAATTTTTGTAATTCATATAAAATGGTCTTCTCATTGGAAATCAACTGCATATATTTAAAAAAATCGCTTACTTTTGTACTATGCAAATTTTTACGATTACAACTGATTTTGGTGGAGAAAGCCACACCGTTTCTAGTGTAAAAGGAAGAATTTTTTCGTCCGTATCAGCCTGTAATGTTGTAGATTTATCCCATACAGCATCAAAATTCAATTTGCAACAAGCAGCTTATATTTTCAAAAGCACATACCTTAATTTCCCGAAAGGAACCGTTCATTTTATTTATAATAATTTACACGAATATAAAAATCAACAATTGATTTATGTATTTGAAAATGGGCATCATATTTTTTGTCCTGATAATGGATTTATCACTTTATTATTTAATGATCAACCGATTCAAATTTATAAACTAACTGAAAAATTACAACCGTATAATTTTATAACAGTAACTGATTTGTTTTTGGGCAATATTGAATTACTCAATCATGGTCAAGCGATGGATGTTGAATTAGTTTCGGTAGACAATATTGAAGTCAAACGACCTCATTTGGCATTCTATCAAAACAATATTTTAGATGCACAAGTTTTGTATATTGATTATTTTGGAAACGTTGTGTTGAATGTTACCAAAGAGCATTTCGAAGAATGCCGTCAAGGTCGAAATTTTAAAATACACTTTATGCGTCAAGAGGAAATTACTAAAATTTATGAACATTATAATGATGTAGCTAAGAGTGATACAGTATGTTTATTCAATACGTCTAACCATTTAGAAATTGCAATTAATCAAGGAAGCGCTGCTAATTTATTTGGTTTTTCAGAATCTACTGACCGAAGTTTATTTTACAACAGTATAAAAATATTTTTTGAATGATACGGATAGTGAGATTGCATTTCAAGAATGAAAATATTGATGATTTTAAAAATTTATTTGAAGAGCGTAAAGAAAAAATAAGACATTTTCCAGGCTGTTCTTATTTGGAGTTAT
Source organism: Chitinophagaceae bacterium (assembly GCA_044353665.1). Classification (GTDB taxonomy): domain Bacteria; phylum Bacteroidota; class Bacteroidia; order Chitinophagales; family Chitinophagaceae; genus OLB11. Next base: position 6,094 of record JBILBN010000039.1, read on the forward strand.
GGCAAGATGAACATGATAACGCCGTATTCTACACATATTCTCATTGGAACGAACCCGGCCATTTAGAAGACTATAGAATTTCTGAATTGTTTGAGGAAACTTGGGCAATTATCAAAAAGTGGTTTGCGCAAAAACCGATGGCATTTTCAACAAATTCAATTGAAAAACTTCCTTGATGAATAACGTATTTTATATAGGGCAAGAAATTGATTTGCGATCATTCATTGAATCTAAAAAATATGAAGCTATTTATATTTTAGTAGATGCTAAAACGAATGGTTTTTGCTTGCCAATTTTAAAAAAATGCATTCCCGATTTTGGAAATTCGGGTTCAATTATTATTCCTGATGGGGAGGTAAATAAATCAATTGAAATTGTTGAATTTATTTGGAATGAAATGTTAACCATGTCAATTGCTCGAAATTCATTAATCATTAATTTAGGTGGAGGTGTTCTAACAGATATGGGTGGTTTTGCAGCATCGACATATAAACGAGGCATTGATTTTTTAAATATCCCTACAACTCTTTTAGCGATGGTTGATGCCAGTGCTGGAGGTAAAACAGGAATAAATTTTGGAGGTATTAAAAATTGTATTGGTACTTTTCAATCATCAATTGCTACGTATATCAATCCAATTTTTTTAAACACATTGAGCAATCGCCATTTGTTAAATGGAACGGTAGAAATGATAAAACATGCTTTGCTAAATGCTGAAATACTTTGGAATGAAGTGAAAAACTATTCTTTAAATGAATTTATATCGATTAAAGCCATTCAGCAATCCATTGCTATTAAACAACAGGTAGTTGAGCATGATTTTAATGACAATGGCATTCGACAAAGTTTAAACATTGGACACACAATTGGTCATGCAATAGAAAGTTATTCTTATCAAACATCTACTCCATTATTGCATGGAGAAGCCATTATATTGGGCTTAATTCATGAACAACTTATTGCAGAATCCATTTTAAATGCTGACTCAACGATTAGAAAAGAATTAATAGATATAAAAGAAAGGTTGTTTACATCATTGAATTTTACATATTCGTTTGATAACATTATTTCTTATTTATTACAAGATAAAAAAAATAATAGCGCTATAAAAATGAGTTTATTGCGGTCTGTAGCAAATTGCAAAATAAAAGAAGTTGTCAGCATCGATGAATTAAAAAAATCATTCACTCAATTATGATTTCTTTACAAGCAATTATTGATCTTCCTGCATCAAAAAGTATCAGCAATCGAGTATTGATTATAGAATCGTTATGTGAAGAAAAATTTGAAATTGACAATTTATCTCAAGCAAATGATACCCTTTTATTGCAAAATTGTTTAGCATCAATTCAAGAAAAAATAGAAATTCAACCAATTCAAGTAGAAGATGCCGGCACTCCTTTTCGATTTCTAACAGCCTATTTATCAACTTTAGAAAATAAATCATTTTTATTGTCAGGAACCGATCGAATGAATGAAAGGCCTATCGCTTCTTTGGTTGATGCATTAAATTGTTTAGGAGCTAATATTTTATATTCTAAAAATAATGGATTTCCTCCTTTGCTTATCAAAGGCAAAAAATTACAAGCAAATAAAATAAATATTGACAGTTCTGAATCAAGTCAATTCGTTTCGGCACTGTGTTTAATAGCGCCTATTTTGCAAAATGGTTTAATAATCAATTTAAACGAAAAAACGGTATCAGCTTCTTATATCGAAATGACATTATCGGTGATGAGGGATTTTGGAATTGAATATCAAAAAACAAAAAATGAAATAATTATTCCGACACAAAAATATAGTGCAAAAAAATATGGTATAGAAAATGATTGGAGTAGCGCTTGCTTTTTTTATGCTATTGCAATGATTGCAGATAATGTGGTTATCACCTTAAAAGGATTACAAATGAAATCTTGTCAAGGGGACGCTTTTGTTTCAGAGTTATGCCAATCATTTGGCATTGAGACAACTTTTGAAAATAATAATTGTATCATTACTAAAACAGCTACTTCCAACTGCCAACTATCGATAGTCAATTTAAAAGACTATCCTGATTTAGCCATTCCATTTATTGTTGCATGTGCAATAAAATACCCGTCTGTTCAAATCATTGGAATTGCACATTTAGTACATAAAGAAAGTAATCGAATATTAGCCTTGCAAAATGAACTCCAAAAAGTGCATATTTTTTTACATTATGAAAATGATACATTGACTTTTGAAAATAAAATGACTGAATGTAATACGCGTACTGTAAATTTCAATTCATATAATGATCACCGAATAGTGATGTCGTTGAATTTATTTTCATTGCTCGGTTTTACTTTGCATTTTGATAATAATAATTGTGTTAAAAAATCATTTCCTCACTATTGGGAAGAGTTTGAAAAATTAAACGCAACAAAATAATTTAATTATAATAATTATCTTTGCTTTCTTATGCGATTGATCCTTTTATTTTTATTTGCGATAACAACATTTATTTCTACAGCACAAACCGAAATTCCAAAACGAGAATTTCGAGCAGCTTGGGTGGCTACTGTTTCTAACATAGATTGGCCAAGCAAAAAAGGATTGGATGTAGAAAATCAAAAACAAGAATTTATTGCCATTTTAGATCAACTTAAACAAGATGGTATGAATGCTGTCATCGTGCAAATTCGACCAGCTGCTGATGCTTTTTACAATTCGCCTTACGAAAATTGGAGTCGTTATTTAACTGGGGTGCAAGGCATTGCGCCCAATCCATATTATGACCCTTTAACTTTTATGATAGAAGAAGCACATAAACGTTGTATTGAATTTCATGCTTGGTTTAATCCTTACAGAGCCTTAGTGGATGCCACCAAAAATCCGAATACTCAAGATCACGTTACGTTTCAGCATCCCGAATGGTTTTTAAATTATGGAGGAAAAAAATATTTTGATCCAGGATTGCCAGAGGTTCGTCAATATTTTACAAAAGTTGTATTAGATGTTGTAAAAAGATATGATATTGATGCAGTTCATTTTGATGATTATTTTTATCCTTATCGAATCGCTAAAGTTGAATTTCCTGACTACAACTCATTTGCTAAATACGGTGCAAATTTTACAACTAAAGATGATTGGAGAAGGCACAATGTGGATATGCTGATTGAATCATTAAGTCAAAAAATTAAAAAAGAAAAAGCGTATGTAAAATTTGGAATCAGTCCCTTTGGAGTTTGGCGAAATTTTTCGAAAGACCCAGAAGGAAGTCTAACCAAAGGTGGGCAAACGAACTATGACGATTTATTTGCCGATGTTATTTTATGGCAAAAAAAAGGGTGGATAGATTATTTATTGCCACAACTTTATTGGGAAAATGGTCATCGTGCTGCTGATTATAATGAATTAATTAATTGGTGGAGTAAACATGCTTATGGAAGAAATATGTATGTGGGTCATGGCTTGTATCAAGTAGGCACTAGCGCAAAGCCTTGTTGGAAAAGCTTAGTAGAAGTTGAACATCAAATTGACCAAACAAGAAACACTGAAAATATTAATGGGAGTGCATTCTACAGTGCCATTTCGTTCAAAAAAAATTTTTATAATTTGAATAACACAATGAAGACCAAATGGTATCCTACGCCAGCACTTTTGCCTTCTATGCCTTGGATAGATGATGAGGAACCCTTAGCGCCTGCATTAAAAATTTCGAACAGTCGTGATGGATATAAAATGTTGCAATGGACAATTTCGAATCCACAAAATGAATCATTGCAATTTGCTATTTATCGTTTTTCGCTCAATGAAAAAGTATATATCCATTCTTCAAAAAATTTAATTGATATTGTTAGAGGGAATACGTTTGTAGATAAATTAAATGATGGTAATCAGTATAAATACGTCATTACAGCACTTGATAGATTACATAATGAAAGTCAATTAAGCAATTCAGTTCAATAATCAAATCTCTATCCTTCCTTTCTAATAATTTCATCATATCGCATTAAAGTCAGATTCAGTATCTTCGTAGAATTATGACGCATAACGATAAAAGAAAAACAAAAAAAATGGGTTTTTCACCCGGCGTAATTGGTACATTGGATATTTCTAAACAAGGAATGGGTTTTGTGATTGTGCCAGGCATGACGACAGATATTAAAATAAAGCGAGAGAATTTGAAAGATGCCATGCACGGCGATACGGTAGAAGTCCATATTTTTAAAGTAAATAAAACATCAAGCAGACCAGAAGGCGTTATTTCTAAAGTGTTGAAACGAGGACAATCTGAATTGATAGGCACAGTGCAACTCAACATGCGTTTTGCATTTGTAGTTCCTGATAATAAAAGTTTTACAAAAGATATTTTTATTGGCGAACGAAATGCGAAAGGCTTGAAAGATGGAGATCGTGTAGTAGTGAAAATCGTAGAATGGAATGAACGGATGAAAAATCCAGAAGGTGAAATTGTGAGTGTATTAACCAATGAGCGAAATAATGAAATTGCCATGAAAGAAATTTTATTGCAAAATGGTTTTTCATTAGAATTTCCTAAAGAGGTAATAGATGAGCTAGGGTTGATTCCATTGGATATTTCATCGGACGAAATTAAATGCCGTAGAGATTTGCGTGACACATTTACTATCACCATTGATCCGCACGACGCTAAAGATTTTGATGATGCTATTTCCTTGAAAAAATTACCAAACGGAAATTATGAAATAGGTGTTCACATTGCTGATGTATCTCATTATGTAAAAGCAGGAACTGCATTAGACCAAGAGGCAATAAAGAGGGCGACTTCTGTTTATTTGCCAGACAGAGTTTTGCCCATGTTGCCCGAAAAAATATCGAATGAGTTATGTTCTTTAAGGCCCAAGGAAGATAAATTAACCTTTTCGGTAATTTTTGAAATAGATGCAACAGCGAAAGTCCTAAACTATGAAATTGCAAAAACAATTATTCATTCTAACAGAAGATACACCTATGAAGAGGTGCAAGAAATTATAGAATCTAAACAAGGAGATCATTTAGAAGAAGTATTGTTACTTCACTCCATTTCACAACAATTTAGACAACGAAAATTTGATGAAGGAGCGATTAATTTTTCCTCAGAAGAAGTTCGCTTTGTGTTGGATGAAAAAGGAGTTCCTATTGATGTATTAGTTAAGCAAAGTAAAGAGTGCCATCAGTTAATTGAAGAGTTGATGTTGCTTGCAAATAGAACAGTTGCCGAGCATGTTCATAAAATAAAATTTAAAAATGCACCCATTCCTTTTCCGTACCGTGTGCATGATACTCCGGATATTGAAAAACTAAAAACGTTTGTTTCTTTTGCAGGAAAATTTGGTTTAAAATTTGATTTAAAATCTCCACAAACCATTGCCAAATCATTTAATGAAATGGTCAAAAAAACTCAAAATCATCCAGAGCAAAGTGTGTTGCATACGTTGGGTATTCGCACGATGGCAAAAGCTATTTATACTCCCGAAAATATTGGACACTACGGCTTAGCGTTTGAATATTATTGTCATTTCACTTCTCCAATTCGTCGTTATCCTGATGTGTTGGTACACCGAGTCGTGTTTGAAATATTAAACAATGATATTCATCCCATAAAAAATATGGAGCAGTTTTGCTTGCATTGCAGTGAACGAGAGCGCAAAGCCATGGAAAGTGAGCGCGAAGCAAGTAAGTACAAACAAGTAGAATTTATGCGCAAGTTTATTGGAGAAGAATTTAGTGCTGTCATTAGTGGTGTTGGAAAATTTGGTTTTTGGGCTCAAACGGTTCAGCATAAGTGCGAAGGGTTTATTTCTATCACAGATTTAAATGAAATCGATGATTTTATTTTTGAAGAAACAGAATATGCGTTTATTGGCAAGCATACCAAAATGAAATTTAAAATAGGTCAACCAATAGAAGTATTGGTGGCAGCCGCTAATTTGGAACGTAAACAAATAGATTATAAAATTATATTGGATGTTCCTGTTTTGGATTCAACCAAAAAAAGTAAAATGAAATAAAGAATGTTAGTATTAGGTCAAATAAATTCGTTAACCGTTTTACGCAGTACAAGCGTAGGATTATTTTTAGGTGATGAAGATGGCAATGATGTTTTGTTGCCCAATAAATATGTAGAAGAAGAGATGTCGATTGGCGATACGATTGACGTTTTTGTGTATAAAGATTTTGAACAACGTTGGGTAGCCACTACGCTTACCCCTTTCATTAAAGCAAATGAATTTGGCTATTTAAGGGTTCGTCATGCAACCGAAATTGGTGCGTTTTTAGAATGCGGATTAGAAAAAGATGTGTTTGTGCCTTTTAAAGAGCAAACGCAAAAAATGTTGGCAGGACATAAATATGTGGTTTATTTATATGTAGATAAACAGACAGAGCGCTTGGTAGCCTCTGCTAAAATTAATCGTTATTTAAGCAACGAAACCTTAACGGTAGATGCAGGAGATGAAGTGGATTTGTTGATTTTTGAAACCACTCCATTAGGTTATAATGCCATCATCAATAAACAACATAAAGGTTTAATTTATCATAATGAAATTTTTCAAGATTTACAAATAGGAGATGAGTTGAAAGGCTACATAAAAGCATTAAGAGATGATAACGCCATTGACATTAGCTTACAACCTAAAGGCAGACAACGTTTAGAAGAAGGTGCCGAAACCATATTAACGTATTTAAATAAACACAAAGGGTTTTTACCACTGCACGATAAAAGTGATGCAGAAGATATTACTCGTTTATTAAAAATGAGTAAAAAAACATTTAAAAAATCTGTAGGCACTTTATATAAGGCACGAATGGTGAAGTTGGAAGACAACGGCGTACGATTGATTTAGTTTTTAGCATATTAATTTAGAAATTTAGAAATAATAGAAGAAATGAAAAAATTATTACCTGTTTTTTTATTCATGAGTTCAATGAATATTTTTGCACAAACTAATTTGTCAAAAGAGGTAACACTTACAGGATACGCTGAAGCTTATTATGGATATAATTTTGCTAAACCAAGTAATCATGAAAATTCAAATTTCTTATATAATTACAAACGCCACAATGAATTTGCAATCAATTTAGCCATGCTAAAAATTGCATATAGTAAAGAAAATAGTAGAGGAAATTTTGCATTAATGGCTGGCAATTATGCACAATACAATTTAGCGAATGAACCAACTTGGGCGCAATTTATATATGAAGCTAACATTGGGTTTAAAGTATCAAAGAAAAAGAATATATGGATTGATGCAGGGATTATGCCATCGCATATTGGATTTGAAAGTGCAATTGGAGCAGATAGTTATAATTTATCAAGAAGTATTTTAGCAGAAAATTCACCTTATTATGAAACAGGAGTTCGGCTTTCGTATACCTCAAAAAATGAAAAATTTTATGCTGCATTTTTAGCATTAAACGGTTGGCAAAAAATTCAAAAACAAAACAATATACAACGACCATCTTTTGGAATTCAATTGACTTATAAACCAAATGATAAACTAACCATCAACTACAGTAATTTTCAAGGGAGCGACAAGCCAGATAGTATGCATGCTCCAAGATTATTTCAAGATGCTTATGCTATATATGAACCTAATCAAAAAATCAGTTTGGTCATAGGTTTTGATTTTGGGATTGAAAAATACCGAGCAAATAAAAATGCGTATTGGTTTTCGCCAATAATTGTTGTCAAATACAATTTGAATGAAAAATCAAAAATAGCATGTAGAGTAGAGCATTATAATGATGTAAAGCAAAGGATAATTTCAACCAACACAGCAAATGGTTTTCAAACGTATGGTTTTTCTGTCAATTATGATTATGCTATTCGCAAGAATTTATTATGGCGTGTTGAAGCCAAACATTATTTGTCGAAAGATAAAATATTTGACAACAATCATCATCACAACAATAATAATTTATTGACTTCGTTGAGCCTTAAATGGTAAATACATTTAAACGCAAAGAATTAAAGATTTTCGCTTAGAAATGAAGTTGTTTTTAGTTTCTAACTTTAAGAATTTAAAGTAAATAGTTTGTCTTAAATAATTTTATTCACACCTAAGGAAAATAAAGCATAGTCATATTTTACAGGATCTTTGGCATCCCATTTTTTTAAATTATCAGTGAGTTGTTCTGCCATGTTCCAATTTGATTTATTCTCAGAAATTAATTGATAATGATGCGCCACATTGCAAACATGTACGTCCATTGGCATAATTAATTCAGCAGGTTTTATGGATTTCCACAAACCAAAATCAACCCCATTGTTATCCTGTCGAACCATCCAACGCAAATACATATTGAGTCTTTTACAAGCTGAGTTTTTTAAAGGCGTTGAAACATGTTTTTGGGTTCGATGCGGATGTTCAATTGAAAAAAAATAACTATGAAATGCAATGAGTCGAGCTTTCATATTTTTTTCTTTCGATAAATTAAATGCAATTTCTAAAGTGTTGTGTTGTTTGTAATGTCCTTGCAAAAAATGAATAAAATAAAATAAATCAGTTTCATTAAACGTTCTGTGTTTGATGCCAATAAAGCGTTTCAAATCATTTTCTTCATGGTTTATTAAAAAATCATGCGGTGCATAATCCATTGCTTCCATCATTTTTTTACTGCTGTTTAAAATGCTTGTTCTATTTCCCCAGGCAATGGTAGCGGCAAAAAATCCTGCAATTTCAATATCTTGTTTTTGGGTAAATAGATGTGGAATTGAAATAGGATCTTTCTCAATAAATTCAATTGAGTTGTATTTTTTCACCTGTTCATCAAGTATTTTTTTCAGCGCTTTGTTCATCATATTTGTATGAAAAAACGCCTTCTCCTTTTCGGAAAAGACGTTTAAAATTATCCAATCAATTAAATGTCAAAATGATTATAATGCCAATGCTTGCTCTAAGTCTGCAATTAAATCATCTACATCTTCAATTCCTACACTTAAACGAATTAATGAATCGGCTAAACCATTTTTCAAACGCTCTTCTCTTGGAATAGAGCCATGCGTCATACTAGCAGGGTGTCCAATTAAACTTTCTACACCACCTAAAGACTCAGCTAAAGCAAATAATTTTGTACCACTTAATACTTTCATCGCCTTCTCAACGTTATCACCTTTTAACACAAACGAAATCATACCACCAAAACCCCTCATTTGTTTTTTTGCTACAGCATGATTTGGATGATCTTCAAAACCAATCCAATAAACTTTTTCGATAGCTGAATGATTGCGTAAATAATGCGCTATTTTTTCACCATTTTCACAATGACGTTGCATACGCACATGCAATGTTTTTATACCACGAAGCACTAACCAACAATCGTGTGGTCCTGGTACTGCACCACACGAATTTTGAATAAAACTCAATTGCTCATTCAATTCATCTGTATTTACGATTAAAACTCCATGCACTACATCTGAGTGACCTCCTAAATATTTTGTGGCAGAATGCAATACAATATCGGCTCCTAGTTTAATCGGATTTTGTAAATAGGGTGAAGCAAACGTGTTGTCAACAACTAATAACAAATTATGTTTTTTAGCCAATTGAGCAAATGCTTCAATATCAATAATATTTAATAAAGGATTGGTTGGTGTTTCAATCCACAACATTTTTGTGTTGGCATTTATTAAGGCTTCAGCAGCACTTACTTCGCTCATGCCTGTAAAATGAAAATTGATTCCATAAGGCTGAAATATTTTCGTAAAAATTCGGTAAGTACCACCATATAAATCATTGGTAGAAATAACCTCATCCCCTGGTTTTAATAATTTCATTACTGCATCTGATGCAGCTAAACCAGAACCAAAACTCAGTGCATGTTTGCCATATTCAATAGCTGCTATGGCGTTTTGCAAAGCTGTACGAGTAGGGTTTTGTGTTCGAGCATATTCATATCCTTTGTGTTTGCCCGGCGCCTCTTGTACATAAGTAGAAGTTTGATAAATTGGCGTCATGATCGCTCCAGTGGTAGGATCGGGTTCTACCCCGGCATGAATTAATAAAGTGTCTAACTTATAGTTATTGTTCTCCATGAAAAAATATTTTTTTAAGTGTGCAAATATAGTGAAACGATTTTCGAATAACGATTTTACTTGATAGGAGTTTTTTATAGAGATTTCAATATGCTTGCTTTGTCTTGATGAAAAAACATTTTTATTTAGCTGTATTGTGTGAATTTATTATCCCTGCAAAATGCGAATAATGTAATGCCTTTTTCTTTGCAAAAATCTACCGCCAAACTTGAGGGTGCAGATACAGCGGCTAAGTAAGGTATTTTCGCTTTATAACATTTATTCACTATTTCATACGAAATTCGTCCGCTAACCGTTAAGCAAATTGCGTTTGTCAACTCATTTTTTAGCAACAAACTACCGATTGCTTTATCAACTGCATTGTGCCTCCCAATATCTTCCATAACGGATAGTAAATTGCTATTAACATCAAATATTGCTGCGGCATGTGAACCACCAGTTTTTTTAAATGCTTTTTGTTGTGAACTCATTTTATTGAAAAAATCTAAAATGGTTGTTGGCAATAATTCTTTTTTTGTTATTAATTTTTCTCCTACTAAATCTAATTTTATATCTTCTTTGCCACACATGCCACAACTTGTTACAGACATTAAATTTCTTTTTGTATTTATTCCACTTTCAATTTTTTCGATGGGAATATCAACGTTTACTTTAGTAATATAACCTTTATCATTCGTTTCTACAATCGTAAAAATAGGATTTTCAATTCCTCCATAAACATCCTCACTCAATAATATTCCTCTGGTTAGTTCTTCCTCAAAAACAGGTGAACGCATGGTAATTGTGTAGGCATTTCCATTAATAGCAATGCTCAATATTTCTTCAACAGTTAAACAATCCTCAACAGTTTCAAAAATTCCATGTTCATATTTTATAGCTTTTACTACTTGCACGATTATAAAATTGTATTTTCAAAGGTACATTTTTGAATTTTAGTAATCAATAAAAATAGAATTAAACATGATTTATATCAATGACTTCAAAAAGTAAACCATACGCAATAATTGTATTTTTGCAGATGTTATCATTTAATAATGCTGAAAATATGAACACACTAAACATTGGGGGATTACAAATCAAAGTTCCTATAATACAAGGAGGAATGGGTGTAGGGATTTCCTTAAACGGATTGGCTGCAGCTGTTGCTAACGAAGGAGGCGTAGGTGTAATTTCGTCAGCAGGTTTAGGTTTGCTATATCGTAATTTATCAAAAGATTATTTAGAAGCTAGTATTTTAGGACTTCGTGAAGAAATTAAAAAAGCACGTGAAAAAACAAAAGGCATTATTGGCATCAATATTATGGTGGCATTAACTAATTTTGAGGATATGGTTCGCACGTCTATTGAAGAAAAAGTAGACCTAATTATTTCGGGTGCTGGACTTCCTTTAGACTTACCAAAATATTTAACTAAAGATAGCATTACCAAATTGGTACCCATTGTTTCCTCTGGCAGAGCTGCTAAAATAATTTGTGAAAAATGGAAATCTTTATATAATTATTTGCCTGATGCGATTGTAGTAGAAGGTCCAAAAGCAGGTGGACATTTAGGATTTAAAGCCAATCAAATTACGGATGACAATTTTAAATTAGAAGCATTAATTCCAGACGTGGTGAAAGAAGTGGCTGTGTTTGAAAAAGAATACAACAAAGAAATTCCGGTGATCGCAGCTGGCGGCATTTATAATGGAGAGGATATATATAACATCATGCAATTGGGAGCAAAAGGGGTACAAATGGGTACTCAATTTGTAACCACTAATGAATGTGATGCTTCTATTGAATTTAAAAATACATACATCAATGCAAAAGAAGAAGATGTAGAAATTATTGTGAGTCCTGTTGGAATGCCCGGACGAGCCATCAATAATGAATTTTTAAATGCTGTTAAACGAGGTGAAAAGAAACCAATTAATTGTCCTGTAAAATGCATCAAAACTTGTGATGTAGAAACGACTCCTTATTGTATTATTTCAGCATTAATGAATGCCTATAAAGGTAAATTTGTGAATGGTTATGCCTTTGCTGGTTCCAATGCTTTTCGGGCCACTAAAATAAGAAGTGTAAAAGAATTGATGAATGAATTGGTGAGTGAGTTAAAAGCAAAAATTGGGATTGGAGAAATGGTCTAATGCTATTTTATTATTTTTTATGCTTGCTCCTTTTGCGCTGCAATACGCATGATTTTTATTTTTGATGAAGGTATATTATTTTAATTAAATGCAAAAAAAGAGAAGCCTAAACTCCTCTTTATACATTCTACTCAATACTTACTACTCTTTACGACAAGCCACTTATTTTTCCATTATTGTCAATGTCCATGTGCTCGGATGCAGGAATAACAGGTAATCCTGGCATACGCATCATATCTCCTAAAATAGGAATAATGAAACCGGCACCAGCCGCAAATTCAAACTCACGAACGTTAATAGTGAAGCCAGTTGGACGACCAATAACAGTTTCTTTATCGCTTAAAGACTTTTGAGTTTTTGCCATACAAATTGGCAATTTATCATAGCCCAATGCCGCAATTTGTTTTAATTGGGTTCTTGCTTTCGATGAATATTCTACATCCAATGCGCCATAAATTTCGGTAGCGATGGTTTTTATTTTTTCTTCTACAGAAAGACTCCAATCGTATAATGGTTTAAAATGATTAATGCCACTCTCTATCACATCGCAAACGGTTTGCGCCAATTCTTGAGTTCCTTCTCCACCCTTTGCGAAGCCATAAGATACAACAGCTTTTACACCATGTTTAGCACATTGTTCTTGCACAAATTTTATTTCTTCATCGGTATCAGCTGGAAAATAATTAATAGCCACTACTGGTGTGATGCCAAATTTTTTGCAGTTTTCAATATGTTTTTCTAAGTTTTCAAATCCTTTAGAAACCCGTTCGATACTAGCGGTGTTATACTCCTCTTTTTTTGCACCACCATGATGACGCAATGCACGAATGGTAGCAACCAATACAATGGCATCAGGTTTCAAATTGCCATAACCACATTTTATATCCATGAATTTTTCCGCTCCTAAATCTGCACCAAAACCAGCTTCTGTAACTACATAATCACCTAAACTCAATCCCATTTTAGTAGCTAAAATAGTATTGGTTCCTTGTGCAATATTTGCAAAAGGACCACCATGTAAAATAGCAGGATTGCCTTCTAATGTTTGCACCAAATTTGGTTTAATTGCATCTTTCAATAACAATGCCATGGCACCTTGTGCTTTTAAATCTCGGGCAAAAATTGGTTTTTTATCAAATGTATATCCAACGAAAATATTTCCTAAACGAAGTTTTAAATCGTCAATGTCTTTACTCATACAAAGTATCGCCATTACTTCCGAAGCAGGTGTGATATTAAATCCATCTTCACGAGGAATACCATTTAATGTACCACCCAAACCAATCGTTATTTGACGCAAGGCCCTGTCGTTCATATCCATCACCCGTTTCCATTTGATTGTTCGGGGATCGATGCCTAAATTGCCTACTTTATTTTGTAAATTATTATCAATTAAAGCAGCCAATAAATTATTTGCTTTTTCGATTGCCGCAAAATCTCCTGTGAAATGTAAATTAATATCTTCCATCGGAATGACTTGACTGTAGCCACCGCCAGCAGCACCTCCTTTGATTCCGAATACAGGTCCTAGGCTTGGCTCACGCAAAACCACTATGGCTTTTTTGCCAATTTTATTTAATCCTTCATTGAGCCCAATTGAAACGGTTGTTTTTCCTTCTCCAGCTGGTGTAGGATTTACGGCAGAAACTAAAATCAGTTTTGCTTTTTTTATTTTTTCTTCATCAATTAAATCCAACGGTAGCTTGGCTTTGTTTTTGCCATAATATTGTAAATCGTCTTCTGTAATTCCAATTTTGGCAGCAATAGTTTTAATGTGTTTAATTTCGGCAGCTTGTGCAATGTCTAAATCTGAAAGCATAATTTTAAATAATTAATGATTAATGTTTAATAAATGAAATGCTGACAACTGACAATAGTCAACCGACAACTGAATGACGAAAGTAAAATAAATTTATAGAAAGTTCTAACGAATATTCTTTTCTATTCGTATTAGCATGTAAATTGCAATTTATATGAAACAGCATCAATTTTTTACCATCCTATTATTATGCATCAGTAGTTTATCATTCGGACACGTGCTCATTGATAAGCAACCTTGCGTAAGCAAAAAAAAGATAACCATAAGTATTGGCTACGGTGCGCCAAGTGTTGTAAGAACTTTTTTGAAAATAAACAATAAAGATAAAGATTATAAAATTATGGGCTATGGTCCATATATGGTAAAAGCTGATTATATGCTCACTAAAAAATGGAGTGTTGGCTTAAATTTTTCTTATAGTTTTTCCCGATTATCTTGGATGGATGATGGTTGGGACTCTACAATAAAAGCCAAAAGACCCTATGAATATGGTGTTGAGGCTGAGGAATTTGCTGGATTAGTTCGAAGCAATTATCATTTTTACAATAAAAATAAAATAGATGCGTACGTTGGCTTAGGAATTGGTTTCGGCCGAATTTATTTAGGAACGTATACTCTAGCACCTCAAAATCAATTTTCGGTTGCTTACTCAATTCCCAAGCCTGTTAGTTTTGAATCCACTGTTGGAATGCGTTATTATTTTACCAAACATATTGGTGTTTATTCTGAAGTTGGTTTAGGGAAAGCATGGTTTATTTTTAATAAATATTTTATTCCAGAATCTATTTTTCAAGCAGGAATTAATGTGAAATTCTAAAATATACAAGCTGAATTGTTTTTACTTAATTAAAACAATATTTATTTCTTAGGTTTTTTTATCCAACATTAAAAGCGCTATCCATAAAACGAAAAGAAATAAGAAAATGGATTTGTGTACCATAAAGTAATTTTGTAAAATTATTAGCAAATCCAATTTCTTGCTTAAAATATACTTATTTCAAAATCGAGCAACCTACATCAGACAACCGACAACTTTTTGTATGTTTGCAAACAATATTTTTAGAATAAATAACAATGAACAGTACCGTGCAACAAATACTAGAGATTTTAAAATACATTTTGCCTGCGTTAATCGTTTTGTGGGCAACCTATTTAATCGTCAATAAATTTTTAATTAAAGAAATAGAGCGCAAACAATTAGCTATTTTTCAAGAAAACTCAAAAGGCATGATTCAAATGCGTTTGCAAGCTTATGAGCGATTAACTATTTTTGTAGAACGTATGCATCCTAACTCAATGATTAGTCGTTATTATGTACAAGGAGCCACATCACAAGACATTCAGTTGGCTATGGTGCAAGGCATTCGTGCCGAGTTTGAACATAATTTATCGCAACAATTATATGTGTCGCCACAAACTTGGCAAACCATTAAAGCCGTAATGGAACAAGAAATTACGATGCTCAATAGAATTGGAGCATCGTTTCAAATGGGCGATTCGGGTCAACTATTTGTACAACGTTTATCTGAATATGTTTTAACCACCGAAGAAACTTTGCCAACTTCCATTGCATTAGATCAATTGAATAAAGAAGCAAAAATGTTATTGTTTGAAGGCAATGAATAAAATTTAGAAAAGAACATGAGTCAAGATATTTTACAAAAAAAGAATTTCTTTTTTATAGGATTAGGTGGAGCAGGTATGAGCGCAATTGCGCAATATTTAGCTGGCAATGGCAAAGTGGTGAAGGGGAGCGACCGATTATTTAATTTCCCAGAAAACGATTATATAAAAACCCAATTGCAAAAAGAAAACATTGAATGTTTTTTGCAAGATGGCAGTGGCATTGATGAATACACCGAAGCCATTGTAATTTCGACAGCCATTGAAGATACCAATGTAGAAATTACAAAAGCAAAATCATTAAATATTCCAATAGTGATTCGTGCTGAATTGTTGGCACAAATTTGCGCAAGCAAAAAAACAATTGCTATTGCTGGCACTTCAGGAAAGTCAACGACTACAGCTATGTTGTTTCATATTTTGTATGAAAACGGTGTGAGTCCTTCGTTGATAACAGGTGCAGGTTTAGCAAGTTTGCAGCAAGATGGAAAAATTGGCAATGCCTATTGCGGCACTTCTGACTGGCTATTAATTGAGGCTGATGAAAGTGATGGAACCTTAGTGAAATATAAACCTGAGGTTGGCTTGCTATTAAGCATCGATAAAGACCATAAAGAAATGGACGAATTGTTTGAAATTTTTCAAACATTTAAAAATAATACTAAAGGACCGTTTGTGGTCAATCAATCACATTCGCTGGCAAAAAAATATTCGCAAAATAATGCGCAAGACTTTGGTGAAGGAACGCCTTTTGATGGAGTCAATTTTTCTCAACAAGGATTTGAAATACAATTTGATGTTAGATGTCAGCTGTCAGATGACAGGCAAATTAATACCCAGACATCCAGCATCCAGCATCTGACATCTATTAAAATTCCGACAATAGGAAAACACAACATGGAAAATGCATTGGCTTGCAT
>JBILBN010000040.1:0-22176 GCA_044353665.1 Chitinophagaceae bacterium
GCCGAAATATATTTATCTAATACTAAATCTGCATAATCGGGTGTTCCTACTTCTTGTTGTTTATAATCTCGTTGAAGACTCCCATTAAAATAATGCACTTCATTTTCATGCAATGCAAATGTGCGTTTGAGTAATTCAATAGGCCGTTTATTGTCTAAATATTCCAGTAGGTTTTCAATAGGTGTTTCGCCATCATCTAAGGTAATAAAATCGACAAATTCAAAAACCCGTTTTTCTTTTAAAGAGCGGAGTTCTGTATTTGGGAAACCGCCACCCATCATTATTTTTATGGCTGGATGATGTTGCTTCAACCATTGCGCACAGCGGAAAGCACTAAATAAATTTCCAGGAAAAGGAACCGAAATAGCAACTGCTGTTGGATTGATTTTAGTTATTTTTTGTGCTAATAAATCAATGGTAATTTCATCAACCAAGCTCAATGGTTTTTGCAATAAATCATATATTTCATCAAACGAATTGGCACTTCTTCCTAATCGCTCGGCATATCGACTGAAGCCAAAATGTTCATCTACACACTCTTTTATAAAGTCAGATAAATCTTCTAAATAGAGTGTTGCAAAATGTTTAGCCTTGTCGGCAACGCCATTGTTCCCAAAAGCCCATTCCATGTCGCCCATGTTTTGAAAACGAGAAGCCTGAGGTAAAAAACCTTGTTGAATAATGCGTTGCGCCAAGGTTGGCATTTTACCTTGAAGAAAAAGTATTACAGCATCTATTGTTTCAATATATTTATTTTTTAAAAAAATGATGCGTTTAACATTATCAGAAAAATGAGTTTCTATAACTAAATTGTCAAAAATAGATTTTAGTTGAACTGAATTAAATAAAGCCAACGTAACCTCTATTCCTAAATCAGCCTGAAAAGAGGAAACCGATTTTGTGTTTAAAAACCCTTTTATATAAGCCGTTGCAGGATAAGGCGTATTTAACTGAGTGAAAGGAGGGGTAATTAAGAATACTTTTTGCGACAATGGAATTAATTTATGAGGTAAAAATAATACCAAAAAGACAAAAGCTTAATAATAAATTTTAAGATTAGAAAATGATTGAATAAATTTACTACTTCATGAAAAAGATATCTTTCACTATTCTTGCCTTTTTTATTTTAATAAATTGTTTTTCTCAAGAAAAACATTTGCAAAACTTAACTCAATTAACATTTGGAGGAGATAATGCTGAAGCCTATTTTAGCCCAGATGGAAAGCAATTATCTTTTCAGAGCAATAATAAAAAATGGGGGTTAGAATGTGATCAAATTTTTGATTTGAATATCGAAAAAGCCATGAATGACACTACCTATATTCCTCCAAGAATTAGCAATGGTATAGGGCGCACCACATGCAGCTATTACATGCCAAACGGAAAAGATATTTTATTTGCTTCAACTCATAAGGGAAATAAATCGTGCCCAACTGAAGTAAAAATGGAGGGAAAATATTTATGGAGTGTATATGCCGATTTTGACATTTATATTGCCAATAAAAAAGGCAAGTTGCTTAAACAACTTACAACTAAAAATGGCTATGATGCAGAAGCCACAGTTTCACCTCAAGGCGACAATATTGTATTTACAAGCAAACGAAGTGGCGATTTAGAATTGTGGACAATGAATATTGATGGTTCAAATCAGAAACAAATTACTTATGGATTGGGCTATGATGGTGGTGCTTTTTTTAGTGCCGATGGGACGAAATTAGTTTTTAGAGCTTCACGACCTAAAACAACTGCAGAAATAAAAGAGTATAAAGATTATTTAAAAAAAGATTTAGTTGCACCCACTAATATGGAAATTTACACTTGTAATGTAGATGGTTCAAACTTAAAACAAATTACACATTTAGGCAAAGCCAACTGGGCTCCATTTTTTTCTCCTTCAGGAAATAAAATTATATTTTCGAGTAATCATCACAGCACCAAAGGCTATGATTTTCAATTATTTATGATTAATATTGACGGGACTAGTTTGGAACAAATAACATTTGAAAGCAAATTCAATGCCTTCCCAATGTTTTCTCCTGATGGAAAGAAATTAGTATTTTCGTCAAATAGAAACAATAATAATACAAGAGATACTAATTTGTTTATTGCAGATTGGATTGAATAAAAAATACGATTATGATAAAAAAAATATTTTTAAGTGGATTGATTTTAGTAGGGATGTTGAATACAAAAGCCCAACAACGTGTACCAATGGATCAAATAATAAGCGTTGTTTCATACTTGGCTTCAGATGAATTAAACGGAAGAGGAACTGGCACTGCTGACGAAAAAAAAGCAGCTCATTTTATTGCTGAACAATTTGAAGCAATGCATTTAAAACCTAAGGGTACAAAAGGATTTTATTACGATTTTTCTTATAAATATGATAGCAATATTCATGATACCGTAAAAGCAAATGTAAAACCCAAAAAGGGTCGTAATGTAATGGCTTATTTAGACAATGGTGCCGAAAATACAATTGTAATTGGCGCCCACTATGACCACTGTGGACTTGGCTTTGATGGAAATAGTTTAGATGCTAACCCAAAAGAAAAAATTCATAATGGCGCCGATGACAATGCCAGTGGCGTTGCTGGAGTGTTAGCATTAGCTCATTACTTAAGCACCAATGGTTTTAAAGAAAAAAACAATTTTTTATTTATGACTTTTTCTGGAGAAGAACTTGGACTTTTAGGATCTAAAAAATGGTGTGAACACCCCACCTTTCCTTTGGAAAAAATCAATTGTATGATTAATTTAGACATGATAGGAAGATTGAATGATAGCACAAAAAAATTGTTAGTTTATGGCATTGGCACATCCGATGTTTTTAAAAAAACGATTGATAAAAACAATACTTATTTTTCGATAAAATATGATAGTGCAGGTGTTGGACCGAGTGACCAAACTTCCTTTTATTTGAAAGATGTCCCGGTATTGCATTTCTTTACTGGTCAGCACAGCGATTATCATAAACCAACAGATGATGCCGATAAAATTAATTTCAAAGGAGAAGAAAAAATATTAGAATTAATTATTGATGTAATTAATGAATTGGATACAAAACCGAAATTAAATTTTTACAAAACAAAATCAATGGATATGGGCAAAACTTCTTTTAAAGTAACCATGGGAATAATGCCCGATTATGCATATGATGAAGGTTTGGGAATGCGCATTGATGGCATAACTGATGGCAAGCCTGCATCAAAAGCAGGAATTCAAAAAGGCGACATTGTGCTTAAATTAGGAACACATAAAGTTGACAATGTGCAAGATTATATGAAGGCATTAGGCCATTTCAACAAAGGGGACAAAACAACAGTTACTCTTAAAAGAGGCAGCGATATTGAAATTTCAAATATCCAATTCTAAAAAAAAATATTGTCTTATTGTTATTTTTTCGTTGATTATATCATCAATTATACTCGCCGTATATTTTTATTTGAAACAGATCAAATAAATTTTGGAAAAAAAAAGAATGTCTCCAGAACAAACATTACTAAATCAATAAAGTGATTGTGATTACAGAGCTGCATTATTATTTTTATTAATATAAGAAATTTACAACCTTCCAATGATAGCTGTATTGTACCAAAGCATATTTCTATGGCCGTAAAATTTGACAAACCAATTGAAAATTCAATAGATTATAATGGTGAAAAATATAAGCACCCAAAATATGAAATTGTATATGCTTATCAACTTATAAAATAATGAATTAATGCTCTATATAATGAGGTACAAAACGACTTGTATTATCTGTAATTTTTGATTTAGATTCTCGAATTCCTATACCTGAAGCTTCGCCTCCAATGATCCAAGAACCTATTAATGCAGTAAAACCAAATTCATTTTCGAGGTTAATATATTCTTGAAAAACATAACCTTCTTCACCATACTCTCCTTTGGTTTCTTCAATTAAGTTATTTTCTTTGACGATAGAAACATTGGCACCTTCTCTACTCAAGAAGGGCTTTTTTACATAATTCGTCATTCCATTTGCCATGTAATTTGTTTGCAACAAATATTCATGATTCGGAAAAAGATTCCATAAAATAGTGAGTATCGCTTTGTTAGACAACAACATTTTCCAAGCAGGTTCTATCCAATGTGTATTGTTTTTATCTGCAACAATATTTTGTCCAAAAGCTTCATTTGCCAACCATTCCCAAGGATAGAGCTTAAATATATTTTTGATAGATTCGTCTTCAACATCTACAAATTGTTGTGTGTTATTATCCCAACCAATTTCATCTATAAAAATTAATTTAGTTTCTAAACCAGCTTGCATGGCACAATCTCTCAAATACTCCACATTCGTTAAATCTTCTAATGATTCTTTAACGCAACTAAAATACAAAATACCTTCATGCAAATATGGTTTTAAATATTTCCAATAGGCAATTAATTTTTCATGAATCGAATTAAACTGATCTTTTTTAGCGTCAAATTCCTGCAACCAAAACCATTGAATAATGCCAGCTTCATATAATGATGTAGGCGTATCCGCATTGAACTCCAATAATTTTATTTGCCCATTGGCAAAGCCTAAATCTAATCTGCCATAAATGCTTGGCACATCATCATTCCACGACTTTTCGATATATGGAATCATAAAAGAAGGAATTGCAAATTGAGTATATAATTTATTATCAATTACATATTGAACAGCGGACAAACACATTTCCCAAATTTTATTCGTAGCTGCTTCAATCGCTTCTATTTCTTTTAATTTAAAAATATATGCAGCCGATTCATCCCAATACGTTCCTTCTGTACTGTGAAAACCAAAGCCTAATTCCTCTACTTTTTGTTGCCAAGCATTTCGGGGTTGCAAATTAATTCGTATCATTATTGAATCCTAAATTTATGAACCTGTTCTAAAACCACTTCTACCAAAACCACCTCTACTCACATTGTTTTTAAACCCATTACTACCAAAATTACTTTGAGGATGTATTGCATTGCTGTGATAACCACCATGCACATAACGTCCATTATTCATCATGCCAAAAGTACGGAAGGCAAAATACCAAAGTAAAGGAGAATGCGTTCTGGTATAAGGTGCTGTGCTATCACTTCGTAAAAAAACTTTTTTATTTCCTTCGCTCCAATCGGTCTCTTTTTTAGTATTGCATGATGCCAATAATGCAGTAATTAATACGAGTTGAATATGTTTACTTTTTTTCAATGGGTGTATTATTTAACAGTGATAAATATTTCATAATCTTTAGGAATCGTAACCTCCATCGTTTCATCATTATCGTTTTCTACTTCTTCTTTTTTCATTCCTAAAGAGGATACCGTATCTACATGAATAAATGAATTGGTATTTTTACCACCAACCCAAGTTTTGTGCTTGGTCGTAATTATGTCATGCAACGAATCTAAATGTGTAACACCAATTTCTGTTTCAAGGGAGCCGTCTTTGGTTATGGTTTGTGTTTTATCTTCACTTCCTTCATCACAAGAAACTAAAAATGACAACCCTGTAATAGCCATTAAATATTTTATGTTCATTTACTTATTTTTAAAAATTAAAATTATGATTTATTCTTTGGTTTTAAGCTGTTTTTAATTTTAGTTTCATTCCTTTTTCATTTTGAAATAGCCATTTATATTTAAAGAATCAAGCATAACTACAATGAATTGATTATTTTTGCATTCTAATAATATAAATGAAGACAATTGAACGCCTACTTGTGACCCCAAAATCTCAACAAAGTTGTAACGAGTTTTACAGTTGGTATTCTAAAAAATATTTTGGAATTATTCTTTTATTTATCTCATGTACTGTTTCTGCCCAACAAAAAATAGACAGCATAAAGAAAACATATCCTAAACTATCGGTTTGTGATGATTTATATTTTAAAAATAAAACAGAAAAATCCATTGATTGTTATAAAACGGCAACGAATACTCATCCCTTTTTCTTAAATTCTTTTTTTAAATTAGCCGAAATTTATTATAAAAAAAAGGATTTCACTAGCAGTCTATTTTATATTGATAAAGCGATTGATATTAATGCCAATGAGTCGTTTTTGCCTTTATGTAATTTGGCAAATCAAATGAACGATAAGAAAGACAACGCATTCGCATTAACAATAATGAATCGTTTTTCAGCATCAAATATTAATGCTGAAAACATGAAAATCGTTTATGAAAATCAATTAAAATATACACTAATCAATCAAGTAAATACAGAACCAATTGCTGGCGTAAATTTTGAGAACTTAGGAGATAGTATTAATTCAAAAGAAAATGAATATTTACCATCATTAAGTTTAGACAGTAAAACCCTCGTTTTTACTCGAAATGTGGGTGGCAATGAAGACTTTTTTGTGAGTCGTTTTGACACAATTCAGAATTGGAGGAAAGCACATAATATGGGATACCCTCCAAATTCTGGCTTACCAGATGGTGCAGCCAAACTAAGTGCTGACGGCTATTATTTATTTTACACTCGTTGTGACTTGCGAAGTCCTAATGGCTACGAGGGTGGAGGATGTGACATTGTATTTAGTTATCAAGAAGATAGTGCTTGGAGTGAACCTCAAAAATTTGGATTAACCATTAACACGCCTGGCTATGAAGGACAGCCTTGTTTGAGCAGTGACAATAAAGATATGTATTTTGTGAGTGACCGAGAAGGTGGCTATGGAGGCAAAGATATTTGGGTGTCACATTTTACAAATTATTTTTGGTCTAAACCAGAAAACCTTGGTCCCAATATCAATACATCAAAAGATGAAACGGCTCCTTTTATTCATCCAGATAATGTTTCCTTTTATTTTTCGAGTAATGGACATATAGGATTGGGAGATTATGATTTGTTTTTGAGCAGAAGAAACAATGATGACTCATGGAAAAAGCCAATTAATTTGGGCTCCCCTATTAATACTAAAGATTTTGACGGCAGTATTGTTGTGAATGCAAAAGGCACCAAAGGATATTGCGCTTCCAATAGAAATGATTCTAAAGGTGGATTAGATATATACAGTTTTGATTTATATGCTGCTATAAAGCCTATCCCAACGCTCTGTTTGAAAGGTTTTGTAGAAGATAAATTTTATGGAACTAAAATATGGAATGCAAAAATTAATTTCACTTACTTATTTAATAATACAAACACAGGTTCAATTGAAAGTAATAAAGGTGATGCCAGTTATACCAAAGCATTGCAAACGGGTAAAATTTATTTAATGTCTGTAAATGCAAAAGGATATCGTCCATTTTATAAATTATTAAATTTAAAAAATGGCGCTTTTACTGATAATATATTTTACAACATTAAATTACGTGAACCAGGCTTAAGCGATACGCTGTTTAGCAATCAATTAATGGTTGATAGTAGCAAAAATAAATTTACAACAGATTCAAAATTAGTTTTAGATACGATTATTTCGAATTTTAAAATTTGGAATGAAGACAGTGCAATTGTAAAAATATTTTTAAAAGGATATTATTATGCTGGAGATAGTTTGACTGATACTACATTTAAAATGAGACTCGACCAATGTGAAAAACAGCTAAAATTGGCTACAACCTATTTTGAACAAAAAGGCATAAAATGTCAATACTTAATGACAGACTTTGACATGATTGCCTTAAAAGATGATGAAGAGCTATTTGACAAAATAGAGGTTGTTGTGGTGGAGGATTATTAAAAAGACTGAATTAAATAAACACCATTAATAGCTTAAATAAAAAAACGACTAGGATTACTAGTCGTTTTTTTGAATATCTAATTGGTTTACTTCACCAACAATACCGTTCCTTGTTTTCGAATACGCTTTCCGTTTACACAGTAACCATCTAATATCCATACATAGTTATCAGAAGGAAGTTCTAAATTATTAAATGTTCCATCCCATCTTTTTTTAGGATCAGTAGTTTCAAAAACTAAACCACCCCATCTATTAAATATTTTAAAATGCGCTAATTTAATCACATTAAAATTTAACAACCCAAAATTTCTGTTTACAGGAATATCACTTGAAGGGTTAAATACATTAGGCAAATTAAAATCGCTGCATTCTGTTCTTACCCAAACAGTATCTGTTGCTACACATCGTGAGCTATCACTGAACACTTCTAAATAATATGCTTGAACGTCTAGAGGAGTGCAAGTAGGATTTGCAGATAACGTGTCATCTAAATATAAAGGTGGTCGCCATTTATATTTAAATTCTGCACCGTATGATGTTTTAGGACCTCCTAATACGGTATATGCGCCGTCAGCAACTGAAATGTCGGCTCCAGCATCTGCAACTACTCTATTTACTTTTACAAAAACAGATGTGTCATATGGGCATCCATCATGTGATAAAAATTCTAAATGTGCATTATAACGATAATCTTCATGAGGATGCACATAAATCGTAGTTACGTCTGTAGGTAAAGGCGTGTTATAAACTGGATTCCAATTTACGCTAAAAACATTAATCCCATTGGCAATTAAACGTAAAGTATCGCCTTGACAAATTACGGTATCATTTGAAATTTCAACTGTTGGTTTTGGCAAAACTGTGATTAATTTACAATCTACCTTCATTGTTGGCAAGCCTTCATCTCCTACATAATATACATTGTAAGTACCTGGAGTTGTGTAGCTATAAGCTGGTGGTGTATTTAATGTTGAGCTTGGTATGGTAGATGCAATACAACTATTATATTCTAAACGAGAAATTGAATTGTCGTTTTTATTTGCTGTAAATGAAATAATATTGTCATTATCTCTTAAATAATGCGTTAAATAACTTGGACCATTTAAACCAGCAAAATTTCCTAAATTAAGAATAGCAGGCGGATTTTTTATGCTTGTATTAAATGTCAATTTAGTCATTGAATTATCACCTTGGTTAGTAACAAATGCATAATACATTCCACAATCTTTTATGAAAGACACATCTTTAGGGTCATTAAATGGAACTCCTAAAACACCTCCTACAATGTTAAACTTTGTAAGTGGTAAAAATGAGTTGGCTAAAGAATTTCCAAAATCAATTCTATTTAATGAATGATTCGTTTTGTTTACATAAAAAATAAACCAATTTCCATTTTCAAGTACTGGCCAAATACCAGAAACCCCAACGCCTATATTATCTAATAAAGAAGTTGCTGGTGATATGTTTTCAATATTGACACCGAAATTTACTAAATGAACATGACCTAATGCACCAAAAATCATTGCATACCAATTTCCACCTTCATTAAATACATACAAATCTTGTGGTTCATTTAAAATGCCTCCTATAGATCCTAAATCTTCACTAGTAGGTATATTGGATAATGAATTTCCAAAATCCATACGCACTAAATTGTATTTCCCAAGCGTTCCTCCCAATAAAAATCCATGCCAATTGCCTGAAAAATCTTTTACGATTTGCATTCCAGTTGGGTTTACAGGCACCATTGCACCTAAATTGCCAATATTATTTGCCAACGGAACACTCGGTAAGTTTACATTAAAATCATATCGAATAATATCTCTGCTCCCACCAGAATTTACGGCAAAAACGTAATATAAATTATTTGCTTTTTGAATGGCAATTGAAGTTGGGGCAATTAAACCTGTTCCTGCTGCTATGCTACTTCCTGCTGGCGTGTTATTTATGTATCCTGAACAAAATCCCCAATAATTTGAATTTGACAACGTATCCGTAGTTGTTAAATTTAGTTCATAATTAATACAAACAGTATCAAATCCAACTATCAATGATTGTGCATGGGCTTGAAATCCAATAAAAACTAAGAATATCAAACTTATATATATACTAAATCGTTTCATTTTTTCGGAATGTGTCTCTTAAATTAATGTGCTAATATAGTTATTCAAATCCAAACTAAAAACAGGTTTTTTTATTCACTTACAATTTCAAATAACCTTGATCCTTTAAAAAGACCATTATTCTATCAGATACGTTTGTATTTTCTTGAATATAGCGTCCCATTTTTAGTTTAATTTCATTGATTTCATTCGAGTTAAGAATTATTTTTGATATCAAATTGGGCACTTCATTTTTAGTAGAAAGACTAAAAACACAACCTAACTGAATTAAACTTTTAGCTTCATTAAATTTTTGATAATTAGGCCCAATAAAAATTGGATGTTCAAAAACAGCTGGTTCTAAAATATTATGAATTCCTTTTCCAAAGCCTCCACCTATGTATGTTAAATTTGAAAATCGATATACTTTTGACAACAACCCCATGGTGTCAATGATTAATATTTTGCTTTCTACATTTATTGATGAAGAAGTATAATATTGAAATGAATCTTTTATCCAATTTGTTTTAAATGTATTCATTTCATGGGGAGCTAATATAATTTTCCAATCGGCAGGTAAATGGCTAATAATTGATTGAATGACTTCAACATCCTCACTCCAACAACTTCCAGCAATAAAAACTTTTTTATCGCCTATAAATTGCTCAATTTTTTCATCAACGAAGGTTGCTTTCTTATTTTCTAAAACCCGATCAAAACGAGTATCTCCCGAAACTGTTTTTTGATTTATTTTTATTGAGTTTAATATTTCAAAACTGCTTACATCTTGCAAAAATAAATGTGTAAATTTTTTCAATATCGAAGAAAAAAATGTCCCCACAAATGGTTTGAAAAATAATTGATTTTCTCGAAATATTCCTGATAATAAAAACGCAGGAACTTCTTTCTTTTTTAACTCATTTAATAAATGAAACCAAAACTCATACTTAACTACAAAAACTAAACTAGGATTCACTTTTTCAATAAAAAAACGCATATTTTTTCGAGTATCTTTTGGCAAATAAAGAACCCATTCGGCAGGATATTTTTCACGAACAAATTGATATCCTGAAGGCGAATAAAAAGTGATTAAGTATTCATGATTAGGGTATTGATTTCTTAGTTTATTAAACAACGGGTAACCTTGTTCAAACTCCCCCACAGACGCACAATGAAACCAAATAACTTCATGGTGCTGTTCGTTTTTCAATATTTGTAAAGATCGCTTTTGACCAGTCAAAATGGCTTTAGCTTTTGTATCAAATATTGAAACAAATTGGACTAATAAATAGTAAATTGAAATTCCTATATTATAAATAACTAGCAAAATTAGTAATACGTTTCTTCTGTATTTTTTTTGTAGATGGGTAATACCCACCCAAATTTAAACCCCAACATAATATCTTTTCGATTCCCTGCGTCGGAACGTTTTAAATCGTACAAATAATCTCTCCTGCCTTGCGTAAATCCATAAACTGCATTTAATCCTGCATAAAAATTGATTAATTTATTTTTAGCTAGGTATTGGTAACCAATAAAATCTTCTATAAAGATGCCGTTGGTCAATCTATCATACCCTTTTATATATTCATCTCTTAGCTGTGGAAAAGAATTGTCTTTGTCAAATAAGTTAATTTTGTACTGCATAAAACCCACAGAACCCAACATCATTGGACCTGAGTTTTTATTCAGTTGCCAAAAAGGAAAAATTTTACCTATTTGAACACTTGCCATATAACCTCTTTGAAACGTACCTACATTATACAATTGACCACTTTGAGTAATAATTGCTCCTTGTGTTGTTTTTAGATTGATTAATAAACTATCGTCACGCATTTTATTACCAGTGATAAATTCAAATTTTGCGCCAAAAAGCCAATTGTTTTGCGATTTATGCTTTATCCCAACACCTATTCTATAGCTTGTACCAAAACGTTTTGCTAAATCAGCCTGAGGAAAATCAATTGAAGTAATAAAATCAATATTCCATACTTTGTCTGCAATTATTTTTACTTTTTCAGTTTTTGCAGTTGTGTTGTCTTGTGCAATTACAGAAGTAAAAACAAACAAGGCTATCAATTGTATTGAAAATATTTTAGATGCTAATTTTATTCTATCCATAAAAAAGTAAAATTGCATTTAAATTTCTAAAATAACAATTATAAATAGATAGTTTATTCTATTTTTGTGCTCAATTAAAAATTTCTATATTGGAAAATATTCAAATGGTTGACCTTAAAAGTCAATATCAAAAAATAAAAAGTGAAGTAGATGCAGCAATGCAAGAAGTAATTGATACGACTGCTTTTATTAATGGACCACAAGTTGGGTTATTTGCTAAAGAATTAGAAACTTATTTAGATGCTAAACATGTGATACCCTGTGCAAATGGAACCGATGCATTGCAAATTGCGATGATGGCATTGGATTTGCAACCTGGTGATGAAGTGATTACCCCATCTCACACATATTTTGCAACCGTGGAAGTGGTCGCTTTGTTAAAATTAACGCCTATATTTTGTGAAGTAAACCAAGACAATTTTACAATGAATGTTGATGAAATTGAGCAATTAATTACCCCAAAAACAAAAGCCATTGTTCCGGTTCATTTATATGGTCAAAGTGCAGACATGGAACCAATTTTAGCAATCGCAAAAAAACATAATTTATATGTGATTGAAGACAACGCACAAGCGATTGGAGGTTATTATACATTTTCTGATGGAACAAAAAAAGCCAATGGAACCATGGGAACTATTGGAACCACTTCTTTTTTCCCTTCAAAAAACCTAGGGTGTTATGGTGATGGAGGCGCTGTTTATACAAACGATACAGATTTAGCCGAAAAGATAAAAATGGTGGCTAACCATGGACAACGAAAAAAATATGTACATGAAATTGTAGGTTGCAACTCAAGATTAGATACTTTACAAGCAGCCGTATTGAGAGCCAAACTGCCTCATTTAGATACTTTTTGTGATGCGCGAAGAGTGGTAGCTACTAAATACGATAACGGTTTTGCGAATCATCCAAACATCAAAACACCTAAAATAGAAAAATACACCCACCACGTTTACCATCAATATACATTGACGCTAGAAGGGGTTAATAGAGATACTGTTCAACAAAAATTAAATGAAGTTGGCATTCCATCAATGATTTATTACCCTATACCTGCACATAAACAAAAAATGTTTGAGCAATTAGGCATGAGAAATGGCGAATTGAAAATAACAGATTGGTTAAAAGACCACGTAATTTCTTTACCTATTCATACTGAAATGGACGAGCAAACACAAGATTATATTATTACCAATTTTCTAAAAATAGTAAATTCATTAGCATGATGAAAATCGCAGTAATTGGAACAGGCTATGTGGGTTTAGTATCAGGTACATGTTTTGCAGAATCAGGAAATCAAGTAATTTGTGTTGATATAGATGCTAAAAAAGTGGAGCGTCTTGCCAATGGTGAAATTGTTATTTTTGAACCTGGTTTGGATATTTTATTTCAACGAAATTTGAAACAAAACAGATTATCATTTACGACGAATTTAAAAGAAGCCGTAGAAACATCCGATTTGATATTTTTAGCATTGCCAACACCTCCAGGCGAAGATGGCGCTGCAGACTTACGCTATGTTTTGAGTGTCGCAAATGACATTGGAAAAATATTAGCTACTCACAAAAATTACAAAGTAATTATCAATAAAAGCACTGTACCAGTAGGCACCGCAGAAAAAGTGTATGCTAAAATAAAAGAAAATTATGATGGCGAATTTGATGTAGTGAGCAACCCAGAATTTTTAAGAGAAGGTGTAGCCGTGGATGATTTTATGAAGCCAGACAGGGTGGTTATTGGCACACAATCTGAACGAGCTAAAAAAATGATGCGCCAATTATATGCTCCATTTGTTCGTCAAGGCAATCCAATTTATTTTATGGATGAAAGAAGCGCAGAATTAACCAAATATGCGGCCAATTCATACCTCGCAATGCGCATCACATTTATGAATGAATTAGCCAATCTTTGTGAAAAAGTAGGTGCTGATGTAGAAACCATTCGTGTAGGAATAGGAAGCGATGATCGAATAGGCAAACGTTTTTTATTTCCAGGAATTGGTTATGGAGGAAGTTGTTTCCCAAAAGATGTACAAGCTTTAGTTCAAACATCTTCTCAAAATGGCTATGATTTCAGTATTTTAAATGCAGTAATATCTGTAAATGACATTCAAAAAACAATTTTAGCCGACAAAATTATCCAATATTTTAATGGTAATTTAAAAGGCAAAACGATTGGTATTTGGGGGTTGGCTTTTAAACCAAATACAGATGATATTCGGGAAGCCCCAGCTTTGTATATTATTCCTAAATTAGTTGCTGCAGGAGCAATCGTAAAATGTTTTGATCCTGAAGGAATGAAAAATACTAAAGAATATTTTGAACAAAATCATTCCGATATTATCCATTCAATTTCATTTACAGAAAATCAATATGACGCAATAGATAAAGCAGATGCATTAGCAATTTGCACAGAATGGAATTTATTCAGAACTCCTGATTTTGATAAAATGAAAATGCTTTTGAAGAACAAAGCCATATTTGATGGAAGAAATTTATATGATTTATCGGAGATGCAAGAAAAAGAATTCTATTACAATTCTATTGGGCGAAATATTATAAATTTTTAAAAAATGAAAAGGGTATTAATAACTGGAGGTGCAGGTTTTTTAGGTTCGCATTTATGTGATAAATTTATTGCAGAAGGCTTTCAAGTAATTGCGATGGATAATTTGATTACAGGCAATATCAAAAACATTGAACATCTATTTAAAAATCCAAATTTTGAATTCCATCACCACGATGTTAGCAAATTTGTTTTTGTACCAGGTGATTTAGATTATATCATGCACTTTGCTTCACCAGCTAGTCCAATTGATTATTTAAAAATGCCAATTCAAACATTAAAAGTAGGTTCATTAGGAACGCATAATTTATTGGGCTTAGCCAAAGCTAAAAATGCGAGAATGTTAATCGCATCCACATCTGAAGTTTATGGAGATCCGTTAGTTCATCCACAAACAGAAGAATATTGGGGAAATGTAAATCCAATTGGACCTCGGGGTGTTTATGATGAAGCAAAACGTTTTCAAGAAGCGATAACAATGGCTTATCATACTTTTCATGGCTTACAAACAAGAATTGTGCGCATTTTTAATACCTATGGCCCAAGAATGCGACTAGACGATGGTCGTGCATTACCAGCATTTATGAGCCAAGCATTAAAAGGCGAAGATATTACTGTTTTTGGCGATGGTTCTCAAACACGTTCATTTTGTTATGTTGCAGATTTAGTGGATGGTATTTATAAATTACTTAAAAGCGACTACGCCTACCCGATTAACATTGGAAATCCACATGAAATTTCGTTAAAAGAATTTGCAGAAGAAATTCAACAGCTAATTGGTGGAAATTCTAAAATTGTATATGAACCATTGCCTCAAGATGATCCAAAACAACGCCAGCCAGATATCACCAAGGCAAAAGAAATTTTAGGATGGGAACCAAAAGTCAATCGAACAGAAGGTTTAAAAATTACGTTAGATTACTTTAAAAATGTTTTAGGGATCAACTAATGGAAAACAAAAAGAGCATCTTTAGGAATTGGAGTTGGAAGAGATTTATATTAGATGTACTATTTTTTTTATTGCTTGCAACTTTTTTTACCTATTTAATAAGATTTATAGATTTTTTTAAAACAGCACATTCTTTTATAGAAGAAATTAAACATCAAATTTTTCAAGCAGTTTTCATGTCTTTTATATTTACTATTTGGGATGATTCTAAAAGAGAAGCTATTTTTATTTTATTTTACAAAAAACGATTTCATAAATGAACTTAAATATACCACAAGATTTATCTGCTGATTCTAGAGTTTGGATTTTTCAATGCAATCGTGCTTTTAGAGCACAAGAAGAATTAGAAATTAATGAGCAACTGTATAATTTTTATGTTCAATGGAAATCACATGGCGATGATGTGAAATCATGGGCAAAAATAGTTTATCATCAATTTATTGTTGTCGTTGCCGATGAAACCAATTGTGCTGTGGGTGGTTGCAGCACTGATGGAATGACTCGATTGATTAAAAGTATTGAGCGCCAATACAGCATTGATTTATTTGACCGATTGACCATCACTTTTTTAGTGAACGATAAGGCAGAACAATTGCCAATGAATCAAGTAAAATATGCTTTAGAAAAAGGCTATATCGAAACGGATACTTTGTTGTTTAATAACTTAGTGGATACCAAAGAAAAATTAGAAAATGAATGGCTTGTTCCTTTAAATAAAAGTTGGCTGTGGCATAGAATTGTCAATTAAAAAAAATAGTAAACTCATCATGATAAATAAAATTACACTCATCGTATTAAGCATATTCAGTTTTTTAATTTCTACAGCACAAACAAATAATAAATTTTATTTTGATGTGGATGGGAATAAAACAACGGCTAGTAATGCGTCCTTTTCAATTACAAACGAAAATAATAGAACCTTTATTGGCAACTATTCGAACACCAAAAAATGTTTTTCGGGCAGTATTTTATCGGTAGATTCAAACTCATTTTTCAACAGTAAATTTAGCGATACGGTTAAATGGTTTTTTAAAAATGGGAAAGAAAAATTCATTAAAGTGTATAGCAAAGATGGTAAGCTAAATGGTGTAACCAAATACTTTTATGAAAGTGGTTCATTGTGGAAGGAATTTAATTTTACCGAAAATGTTTTAGAAGAGAATCGTTATACCGAATTTTCTGAAGACGGTCAACGCTTTGATATTTTCGAAGATAATTTTAACGACAACTCTTCTGATTGGGAATTATTATCGAATGAAAAACAAACCGTATCAATTGTGAATGGTACTTTACAATTAGCATCTAAAATTAAAGAGGGTACGTCGAGATATAAATATTTAAAATTTGACAAAGAAGATTTTATCATTGAAGCTAAAATAGAATTGACTAAAAATAAAGCGGAGGACAAAGGTGGATTGATTTTTGGTTTTAAAGATTGGGACAACTACAACTTCTTTTACATATCAAATGAAAATGTTTACATAGGAACCGTATATGAAGGTGCTGTAAATTATTCACTTAAAGAAATGTTTTCTTCATCAATAGAAGAAAAAGGATTTAATACGTTAAAAGTAATTTCAAGTGGAGCTGATATTCTTTATACAATTAACAGCACCGTGATCAATAAATCTTCAAAAACTTCATTTTTTGGCAACAATTTTGGAATAGCTGCAATCGGAAAGTTTACGTTAAATATAGATGAAATTGCATTTAAACAAATCAGTTATAGCCAAATGGGAAGTGGAAGTGTATCAGGCAATGGGCAACAAAACAATGATGTAAAAGCAACTGGCACCGGTTTTTTCTTAAACACAGAGGGCTATATTGCCACTAATTATCATGTAGTAGAAAACGGGAAACATTTTATAATCGATGTTTTTGACACCCTATCTTCATCATACAAATCCTATAAAGCCACCGTATTAATTAAAGATGCAGACAATGATTTAGCAATTTTAAAAATAGATGACATCGCCTATAAACCCCATTTTAATGAAATAGAATATTCATTTCCTGCTACAAATTCTTTTGAGTTAGGCAGTGATGCATTTACATTAGGATTTCCATTGGCTTTATCGGGCATGGGAAATGATGTAAAGTTTACAGACGGGAAAATTAGTGCAAAAACAGGCTATAAAAGCGCCATAAATAGCTTTCAAACTACAATCCCCGTTCAGCCTGGAAACAGTGGGGGACCTATTTTTAATCATAATTGTGAATTAATTGGAATCATTAATTCTGGAATAGCAAAAGCTGAAAATGTATCTTATGGGATAAAAAATAATTTCTTAATCAATTTAGTGCAATCATTACCTGAAAAAACAAATCTCACTCAAAATAATACATTGTCTAATTTAAGTTTTGAAGAAAAAATCAAAAAAATGAAGAAGTACATTGTGCTTATTCGTGTAAAATAGTACTTTCACCAAATGTTAAATAATATCTCTTTGAAAACACTTATTTTAACTAGTTATGTTTGTGTTTTATCCAACTTTATTTATGCTCAAAATACGTCTATGCCTAAAGATTTAGATGGCGGGAAGTATACTCCAAAAAGTACGGAATCAAAAAATAAGAAAAAAAGTAAAGAAAATGACAGCCGCAATTTAATAGGAATTAGCGTTGGACACATGATTCGTCAAATGGCGGTTATTAGTTATGAAAGAGCCATTAATGATCGATTTGCAGCTCGACTATCATTAGGATATTGTTTAGGTAAAGATGTAACAGAAGGGCTTCTCAACGATGCTGATATTTATAGAAATCAAAATGATAATAAAATCGCCTCTACATACAATCAGGATAATGATTATGTTCAAAGTAATAACTTTTACACTGACCTTACCGGCAAAGTTTATACTAACATGAAACTTGCTGAATATTATGATATTGAGTATAAATTTTTTGTAGGAATTAATTATAGAATGTACAAACAAACTTTTGCATTTAACAGATCTGAAGATATCATCCCAACAAACGTAAAAAACCTTCCTGTTTTATCAACCGGAACACAACTTGTTATTGGTCAAATGGCTTACAGAGAAGATGGATTAGCGATGGAATATTATTTTGGTATTGGTACAAAAACAAGCTCATTTCACGAAATGAGTTTCAATCCCATTTCTAACAGATATGAATACAATTTAAGTAAATCAAAAGAAAAAGGTCTATTATTAACCTTTGGATTGATTTATGGAATCTCATTTTAAAAAATAAAAAAATAAAAAACATGAAAAAAACTTTATTCGTTTTATTGGTTGCATTTATACCAATGACATTTTTTGCACAAGATTTAAGTGTAGAATGGTCAAAAAACATTTCTTATGATCGAATGACTACTGGTAATTTAGAAGAATTTGCCGGATCAAATAAAGATTATGTATATGCTGTTTTCAGTCCAACATATAAAAAAATATCAAAAACTCAGCGCTATTTGATTGTTTTTGATAAAAAAACAATGAAACAATTAGGAAAAATTAATTTAAAAAGTAAAGAAGAGTACAGCAATATTTGTGTAACCAACGATGTGGTGTACGTTATGTTTGTAAATGACGCAAAAGGTAAAGAAATATTATATGCCCAATCTTTTACGCCTACGCTAAATGTAATTAGTGCGAAGAAAAAAGTTTATCAAATAAATACGTCAACATTAGGTAGTTCTAAATTTGTGAAATCAATTAAAACACTTTCAAATGGTATAGCAAATGACAATTTATATATTGTATCAGAAAGACCAAGAATAAAAGGTGAAAATGTAGAAATTGAGTACACAGTTGTGAACAATTTATTAAATGTTGTAAACAGTGGCCAAATTGAATTGCCAGTTCAAAGTACAAGAAATTCAGCCTACAATTTATCATCTATTAGAGTGGGTGATGATGGTTCATTAATTACAAAAAATTCGGTTAAAGCAGATGCTGATACAAAAAAAGACAGTAAAATATATTCATACTCAATATTGTCTGTAATCAATACCGAAAAAAATACAATAAATTCTATTCCCATAAAATCATCGGGCAAGCACATTGATGATTTTGAATATTTTTCTGAAAATAACAAATTGCATGTTGTAGGTATTTACAGTGAGTCTGTAGGAAAAAGATCGGAAAGAGGCAATGGCGTTTTTAGTTCAACTTTAAACTCAGTAACTGGGGAACTTGAAAACACAAAATTCACTGAAATTTCTGCTCCAAAAATTAGATTTAGTTTGCTGTATTTAGAAAAAGCAAAATATGATGAAGCAGGAAACATTACGCTTTATGCTACTGAAGACGAAAATATTGTTCGTACTTACACCGATAGTAGAGGAAATACCAGGACCACTTATGAAAATAGGAAAGGAGATATTTTAATTGTAAGTTTAAATAAAGATGGAGAATTGAATTGGAAAAATGTTTTAGAAAGAAGAATATCCTATCCTGAATTATATGTTCGTGATATCCAAGTGATTTTGAATGCTGAAAATTCATATTTAACTTATGCAGATAAATATAGAAAAGGACGCAGAAATATTTTTAACAAAAAGTCGAACAAAGAAATGCGTGATGTATTATCTTATTCTAAAATAAATGCTACTAATGGAAATATGCTTTTGCAAACATTGAAATTAAATAAAGTTAAAACTGAAAAAAGCAAAATGCATTATGTGAATGCAGCTAAAATTACAGAGCTTGACAATACATTATTTTTAGACGGATATCAACCTAAAATAAAAACAGGCGTAAAAGTGGCTACTTGTGTAACTGCCCCATTGTGTGGCATTGGGTGTCTATATTTTTTAATAAAGGCGAATAATGGTTCAGCATTTACAGGTGGTGGTTTTTTAGGTTCTGTTAAACTAAAATAACTCAATATTTAAAATTGATAGGATTTGCCATCAATAACTGCTCAAGTTGTTGATGGCATTTTTCATTGACAATGCGTTGTTTTTTAAAAATACGCTTTGAAACTAACTTTTGAGAATAGACTAAATTGCCTTGATAAAACTTAACCAATGTTAATAATGAATACCCAACAGCATTGGCATACAAGGCGTTTTTGGCAAGCATATAAAACAAATAAAATGC
The DNA here is from genome assembly GCA_044353665.1 of Chitinophagaceae bacterium. Taxonomy (GTDB): domain Bacteria; phylum Bacteroidota; class Bacteroidia; order Chitinophagales; family Chitinophagaceae; genus OLB11. Next base: position 20,474 of record JBILBN010000040.1, read on the forward strand.
ACCCGTATTTAAAACTAAAGACGTTGCTCCTTTTACATAATAGCCTTTAAGCATTATGCCACTACCTGGAATAATGTATGAGCTGAGGATATAATTTCGTCCTTTTTTTTGATGCATTTCTTCTTCATAAATTAAGCAATTATGCAAATCTTTTAATTCAGGATTTATTTGCATAACATTAATACTATCATAAGGCGATTTATTAATTGCTAATAATTCTAACAAATTTGAAACCATAGTCGTATCATGTATCAGCTGTTTATATCGTTGAATATGCTCCAATGATTTTACATAATCTGCATGTATCATATAAATAATTGCTGCATTCCAATAAAAAAGTTCTGTTTCATGTTCCGATAAAAAAATTGAATTTATTCTCTTACATTCATCTAAACACTCCTCCTCATTTTCTAAATGATTAAAAGTAAATAATTGGAGGCGCTTAAAACTTATTTTTGTTTTTTCGGCTGGCGATTTTGATAAATACCAATCTTTTTCTAATTGCATCAATACATATTTAGAAGAATCTAAATTTTGAGCCGTTAGTTTTTTATTTGTACAAATAAGGAAAAGACTGAACAGAATAATAGTTAGACGCATCATTGTATAATTGTTGTAATTTTTCTTCTTTAAAATATTGAGTATCTCTATAGCTTCCATAAATATTTGACGAATAAAAAATTGTCGTTAATAATAAATTCAAGATGCTAAGTGGATGTTTTACACCCAATTTATGAATGCTTTCATAGGTTTGATAGGCAAATAAACCATTTAGGAAAGCTGTGCTAAGACCAATTCTAAATTTTCCAATATACATTTTACCTAAACCTGGAATAACAGAAGACAATAAAGCAGCTTTTATAGGACTTTTTTGTTTAGCTAATTTATATTCAATGACTCCTTGTTTAATTAAATTAGGATATTCAAGCGGTTTAATATCTTTAGCAGGTAAAAATTTAAGATTATAAATAGCAGTTACCTGATTAATTTCTTTTGAAAATTGATAATTATTTAATCGTTGAAACCATTCATTTTTATTAATTTTAGTAGAGTCGTTAGACAATAAATAACAAGAGGCATAGCCTAGTGCTAAAGTATCTTGTAAAAAAAGTATTTTACTTTTATTAAAATGATATTCAAAACTACTATCCATTTTATATTGGATGTAAAATTTTGCTTTTAAATACGCTAACGTGTCGCTTTGTTCAATCTCAGTTTTTAGATACTGAGCATGTTCTATTTTTTTATTTTCGTGGCTTAGATGTTTAATGAAATCATAGTCAATGCTGCGTTGCGCATAACTAAAATGAAAACTCAGCATAAAACAAATAAAACTACTTATAATTTTCCTCATCAATTTTATTTATTATACTATTATTGTCATTTATTTTGTATGAGGAATGATTTTTGTGATTATTCCCTGCACATTTCCCAAATTGATTGATACCAGCAAAAGTTCCTACAACAAAGCCATATTTTTCGATGCATAATTTTAAATATTGTGAACAAGATATTTCATAACTACAACCAGCTTGTATTTGTTCGGAAATTATATTTTGATAAAAATATATCATCCCCCCAGCTATTTTATTTAAAACAGCGCTCTTCTTATCCTTAGCAATAAAACTTCTTTTAGATTGCACTCCATTACGAAGTGGTTTGAAATTATTTTCGAGAATCATTGAATCAATCATACTAACTCG
>JBILBN010000041.1:0-22104 GCA_044353665.1 Chitinophagaceae bacterium
TGTCTTTTTATGCTGCTCATTCGCCAATAAATCATTTGGAGGTGAGCGGTTAACGAATGTAGATTCATTCAGAACGCAGTTTCTCGATAACGTAGAATACTGCGAAAAATATACCGTAAACGATACCTTGAAATTTTTAAAAGATGGGTTTTATTCCTTTGTGAATTACGACAACACCTCTACATTTTATAAAATACTCTTTTGTTTTGAAGATAACTTCATGAATTTGATTGAGCCAGATCACTTTAGATATCATGTTGAAGAATTTTATCGAGTAAGGGATATCCGATGGCTTTTTTTATTTTACGTAGAAAGATACATATTCAATATGCATTCTATTAAAATTGATAAATTTTGTAAAATCGCATTGATCAATACTAAAAGTAAAAAGGAGGTAGAAATGTGGGGAGGTAAATCAACAGAAAATATCATATCGATTTATCAAAAATTACTCAAAAGCACGGTAAAAAAATCGTTCTACAAATCTGTCATCAAAGAAAAAAAAATGACACCGCTTGAATATATTGGCTATCAATTTGTGGTTACTAAAACCAAATCAGCTATTTAATTGCGTTTCTGCAATCATCTAAAATAGCATCCATTTTTTCTGGAGTTAAAAACTCTTTATAATGTTTGCCCAATTGCATCATAGGAGCATATCCACAAGCACCTAAACATTCTACCGTTTTTAAAGTAAACACTCCATCAGCAGTAGTTTCCCCATTTTCGATGTTTAGTTTTTGTTTGATATAATCAATTATCTGGTCACTGCCATTAAGCATGCAAGGTCCTGTTTGACAAACTTCTAACACATATTTTCCTACTGGTTTCAAATGAAACATGGTGTAAAATGTAGCCACTTCATATACTTCTATTGGCGTTATTTTTAAAATGGCAGCTACTGCATCCATTTGCTCAATCGTTAAAGAAAGATTTCCAGTTTCTTGAATTAAATGAAGCACTGGAATGAGCGCACTTTTTTGCTTCCCTTCAGGATAATGACTACTTAATTCGTTTATTTTATTAATTATTTCTTGACTAAACATGTTATTAATTTTGAATTTTCACTAATGAATCTCTGTATTCATATTGTTAATTGACCACTTTGTATTATGCATCTATTTCTCCTGCAATTAAGTTTAAGCTACTCATCGTTACAACGGCATCGCTCAACATCATTCCTTTTACAATTTCAGGATATGCTTGGTAATAAATGAAGCATGGTCTTCTAAAATGTAAACGATAAGGAGTTCGTCCACCATCGCTTAATAAGTAAAAGCCAAGTTCACCGTTTCCTCCTTCAACGGAGTGGTATACTTCGCCAACTGGAATTTCGGTTTCACCCATCACAATTTTAAAGTGATAAATAAGGGCTTCCATTTTAGTATACACATCTGCTTTTTCAGGCAAATAAAAGTCAGGAATATCTGCATGAAAAACTGATGGATCTAAGTCTTTAATTTTATCCATTGCTTGTTCAATAATGCTTAAGCTTTGCCAAATTTCTTCATTACGCACTAAGTATCTATCATACACATCACCCGTTGTACCAATAGGTACGGTAAATGTAAAATCTTCATAACTGCTGTAAGGATGTGCTACTCGAACATCATAATCTATGCCAGTTGCTCTTAAATTAGGACCTGTAAAACCATAATTTAAAGCTCTATCTGCGTCAATGCCACCAACACCCATAGTTCGCTCCATAAAAATACGGTTACGAGTAAATAGGGTTTCAAATTCCTTCATTGCTTTAGGAAATTCTTTTAAAAAGGCAGTAATTCGTTGAAATGCTAAATCTGTAAAATTGCGTTCAAAACCACCTATGCGACCAATGTTGGTGGTTAAACGAGAACCACAAACTTCTTCAAATATTTCATATATTTTTTCTCTAAATTCAAATACATAAATAAAACCGGTGAAGGCCCCCGTATCTACCCCAATTACAGAGTTACAAACCAAGTGATCTGCAATACGAGAAAGTTCCATAATAATTACCCGTAAATATTCAACTCGTTTTGGCAATTTTGCTCCAATAAGTTTTTCAACTGTCATGTGCCAACCCATATTATTGATTGGTGACGAACAATAATTTAAGCGATCAGTTAATGGTGTAATTTGATAATAAGCTCTGTGTTCAGCAATTTTTTCAAATGCTCTGTGTATAAAACCAATGGTTGGTACAGCATCCATAATTCGCTCACCATCCATTTCCAAAATATTTTGAAAAACACCATGTGTTGCCGGATGTGTAGGACCTAAATTGAGGGTGGTGGTTTGTTTTTCCATCGAACCTTCAGGTAATTGTATATTTTGTTTCATGTGGCCTCACGTCCCTCTAAAAGAGGGTATTTAAAAGTTTATAAAAATATTATTGTTGTCATTTTATTTTTCGAGTTTTATAGAACCCTCTTTTAGAGAGCAGGGAGGCTACCTCCCAAACATTGCATCATCTTTATCTGTTCTTGTTTGCTCTTCTAAAGGATATTCTTTTCTTAACGGATGATAATCCATTTCATCCACATTCATAATTCGGATTAAGTTAGGATGACCGACAAAGTTGACTCCGAAAAAATCATACGCTTCCCGTTCAAGCCAATTGGCTGTTGAAAACAAATTTGAGGCTGTAAAAACGTCAGGTTTTTGTATGTCGGTAAATACTTTTAATCGAATTCGAATGGACTTTTTTATGTTTTGCAACATGTAAACCACGGCTAATTCTTTTCCTTTATTTTCGGGATAATGAACAGCTGTTAAATCATTTAAAAAAGTAAATGCTAAATCAGTATCGTCATTTAAAAAAGTCATCACTTTAAGGTTGTTGTTGGTTTCTGTTTCAAACGTCAACATACCATAAGGCTCTTCAAATTGGTAAACCAATTCTCCAAATTTAGCTGTCAGTTTTTGTTTTATTTCTTCGTTTGTCATTATTTATATTTTTTGCTACAAAGACACATCGTATCAAAGAAGCACAACGGTTTTTAATTGTCAAATTAATTTTATTGAATTCCATACCCATTTAATAAAGCTTTGTATTCATCACTTTCTCTACGTCTAAGGCTTTCAGTTTTCACTAAATCTTGAATTCTCATAAATCCATCAATAATAGCTTCTGGTCTTGGAGGGCAACCAGGCACATATACATCCACAGGAATTACTTGATCAATGCCTTGCAATACAGAGTAACTATCAAAAATACCTCCACTTGATGCACAAGCACCAACAGCCATTACCCAACGAGGTTCGGCCATTTGTAAATATACTTGACGTAAAATGGGCGCCATTTTTTTAGAAATTGTTCCCATAACCATAATTAAATCGCATTGACGAGGCGAAAAACTTAAACGTTCAGCACCAAAACGGGCTAAATCATAGTGCGCAGCCATCGTTGCCATAAATTCAATTCCACAACAAGACGTTGCAAATGGCAGAGGCCACATTGAATTGGCACGGGCTAAACCTACTGCCTCAGTTAATTTAGTCGTAAAAAAACCTTCACCTGAAAAGCCCTTGGGAGCTTCAACTGTTTTTATTTTTGTATTGTGTGTAACGGGTCTCATTTTTTTATTGTTTAGAAGTTTAGGTTGTTTAGGAGATTAGATTTTAGGTTTTTTGATTATCAAATAATTAATTTAACATTATTTTAATCTTCCCACTGCAAAGCGCCTTTTTTGATGATATAAATAAATCCTAAAATAAAAAAGGCGACAAACATAACTACTGCAATAAAACCATCCCAACCTAATGCCCTGAAATTAATTGCATAAGGATAAAAGAAAATGACCTCAACATCAAACAATACAAAAAGAATGGCTACTAAAAAATACTTTACAGATAATGGTTGACGAGCATTGCCTTCTTGCTCAATACCACACTCAAAATTTTCAAGTTTATCTGTTGTTTTTCTTTTTGGTCCCAATAAATGCGTAGCGCCCATCATTACCACAACTAAGCCAACGGCCAACGAAAGTTGTATCAAAATGGGTGCGTAGGCAGATGAATTGTTCGTTATTTCTAATAAAGTCATTGTTTACAAATATAATCCACAAAAATAGGTTACAAAAACACAACTTTCAAAGATTATTCATAATAAATATTGATACTCAAAAGTTACTTGATGGTTTCAAGTTGTTCAAATTTAAAGTCTATAGAGGGAGCTAAACCATTTTCATTGTGTAGCTCTTAAATATATCAATTTTTGCTCGCCATAAATATTTTTTTTACAGAAAATTATTTTTGAATATGTAGACTTTTATTTTTATTTCTTCTAAATCTAATTAACAAATCACTGATAAAATTGGCAAGTTGTAGCATTGCTAAATTTACCTATATTTGTCCATCAATTATGATAGTATTCTTACAAGGTAAATATGTAAAAAAGACTCCGGCTTTTGTTTGGATGGATGTAAATGGGGTTGGTTACGAAATCAACATCAGTTTAAATACATATTCTGAAATACAAACGTTAACGCAAGGTCAATTATTAACGCATCTTCAAATTAAAGAAGATGGACATTCTTTATTCGGTTTTTTTGAAGAAACAGAAAGAAATATGTTTTTGTTGTTAATTTCAGTCAGTGGAGTAGGTGCTTCAACTGCAAGAATGATGCTTTCGAGCATGAAACCAGATGAAATAAGCAATGCCATCGCCAATGACGACGAAAAAACGTTGGAGCGAATAAAAGGAATTGGTGCCAAATCTGCGAAAAGATTAATCTTAGAACTAAAAGATAAAGTGACAAAAAGTAAAATTGGGGAAACTTTTCAGCCAATTGCACACAATAATATTGAAAATGATGCGTTAAATGCTTTAGTGAGTCTTGGAATTGCTCGGAATGCAGCTTTTGCAGCCCTGCAAAAAACAGTAAAAAACAATAAAGATTTGTCGTTAGAAGATATTATTAAACAAACATTGAAAAACATTTAGTAGCAGCATTGAATCAATTAATTAAATACATTTTTCAGTTTTTTGCCATTGCTGGCATCACTTTTATGTCGTTGATGATATCAACTGCGACGCCTTTTTTTAGAGTAACAGATTTTGAAAAGCCAATCGTAGACAGTCCTGAAAATTTTATCAAAACTATTCCTAAAGACACGTTGCATTTTCCTATTGACGATAGAGCGAATGATAAAATTACGGACGATCAGCCTGCACAATTTGATTTAAAAGACCCGAGTAATTTAGTGACCGACATTGAGTACAATGCCGATTCAAACAATTATTCGGTAACCGAAAAAATAGGAAAAGAATTTTACAGAGCACCAACAACCATGACCTTTGATGAGTTCATGAAATATCAATCTAAAAAAGATGAAGAAGCCTATTTTAAAAAAAGAGCTAAAAACATCATGCAACTTTCTAAAAGTGGGGGCATTGTTCCAAAAGTAAATTTAGGGAATGCTTTATTTGATCGAATTTTTGGAGGAAACACAATTGAAGTAAAACCTCAGGGAAATATTGATATGTTTTTTGGCGTAAATGCTCAAAATGTAAAAAATCCAACATTAGTACAAAGCGCCCAAAAGTATAGCATTTTTGATTTCGACATGAATATGAACATCAGCTTGTTGGCAAAAGTGGGTGATAAAATGCGGATGAATTTTAATTATAATTCAAAAGCAACGTTTGATTTTGAAAATCAAATGAAATTAGAATATACGGGACAAGATGATAATGTGCTTAAAAAAATAGAAGCAGGTTATGTTTCTTTTCCGTTGCAAACCACATTAATACAAGGAGTTCAATCTTTATTTGGCTTGCACACACAATTGCAATTTGGTCGATTAAGAATTAACTCAGTTATTTCACAACAAAAATCTAAAAAAGAAACACTTTCATTAAAAGGAGGTGCACAAACTCAAAATTTTTCAGTGCCGTGTGATAATTATGAAGATTTTAGACATTTCTTACTCTCACAATCGTTTAGAAAAAACTACAACAAAGCGTTAAAAGATTACCCAATTATTAATTCATTAAATAACATCAATCGGATAGAAGTTTGGGTTACCAATAAAAATGGCACTACCGATAATGCTCGAGATATTGTTGCCTTGCAAGATTTAGGCGAAACGTATCCTCGAAATACTGCTTTTGCAAAATCAGCTGCTGATGTGGCTGATAATAATTCGAATACATTGTATACTCAAATTATTCAAACGCCTGGTTCAAGAGATAATAATGTAATTAGTGCGATGCAATCATTGGGGCTGAGTGGAAGAATTGATTATGAAAAAACCTATGCTCGAAAATTAAATCCACAAGAATTTACCTACAATCCTCAATTGGGTTTCATCTCTGTAAATACGCAATTACAGCCTGATGATGTGGTTGGTGTAGCCTATGAATATACCAATAACGGACGAGTTTATCAAGTAGGAGAGTTTGCCCAATCATTACCTCCGGATAGTACCAATCCGAAAATATTGTTTTTGAAAATGTTAAAATCAACTTCACCAGATCCTACCATGCCTATTTGGGATTTGATGATGAAAAATATTTATTCGTTAGGAGCAAGTGGAGTAAGCAATGATGAATTTATTTTAAATATCATGTATCAAGATCCTGGTGGTGGAGAAAAAAGATATTTGCCAGAAGGTCCTAAAGCAGGAATTCCGTTATTGTCTTTATTGAATTTAGATAGATTAAATAGTCAAAATGACCCACAGCCCGATGGACGATTTGATTATGTAGAAGGACTAACGATAAATTCTCAACAAGGAAAAATTATATTTCCAGTTTTGGAACCCTTTGGAGAAGATATGCAAAGTGTTTTTGGTGGAAGTATTTCCTTAGAAAAAAAATACTTATATAAATTATTATATGATTCTACCAAAAATATAGCGATTCAGTTTCCTCAATTTAATCGTTTTTTGTTAAAAGGAACATTCAAGTCGGCTAACTCTTCTGAAATTTATTTAGGTGGTTTTAATATTCCTCAAGGATCGGTAACGGTGAATGCAGGCGGTACAAAATTAACCGAAAACATAGATTATACAATTGATTACGGCATAGGTAAATTAAAAATTATTAATACTGGCATTTTAAGTTCGGGTATTCCTATTAATATTTCGTACGAAAACAGTGCCACTTTTGGGGTGCAAGTGCAAAACTTTTTAGGCGCTCGGTTAGATTATTTCATCAACGACAAATTCAAATTTGGAGGCACAATGCTAAGATTATCTGAAAGGCCATACTTCAATAAAGTAACTTATGGCGATGATCCCATAAAAAATACGGTTTTAGGTTTAGACGTAAACTATCAAAATGATTTACCATCCCTTACTAAATTTTTAGATAAATTACCAGTTATTAATACTACCGCTCCTTCAATGATTAATACGAGTGCTGAGGTTGCTAAATTAATTCCAGGACACAGTCGTTTTATTAATGAAAATGGCGAAGGCAGAATTTTTATTGATGATTTTGAAGGTACAAGAAGCGGTTACGATTTAAAATTCCCTGTTACAAGATGGTTTTTAGCCAGTACTCCTCAAAATGCAACGGATAAAACCGGTGCTGTATTATTTCCTGAAGCTACGATTGTCAATAATTTAAATTATGGAAAAAATAGAGCAAAATTGGCTTGGTATAATTTAGATCCTTGTTTGGTCGATAAAAACCAATCTTGTATGCCCGAACACATTAAAAAAGAGGATACTTCTATTTTATCAAATCATTATTTAAGATTGATTCAGCAACAAGATGTATTTAAACTAAGAACAGCCACAGCCTTACAGGGAAATTTAACCACTTTAGATTTAGCGTTTCATCCTGATGAAAGAGGACCTTATAATTTTGATGGTTCTAATATTGATCAAAATGGAAAATTATTAAACCCTGCAAAAAGATGGGGAGGTATTATGCGTTCAATAGAATACAGTGATTTTGAAACATCCAATGTTGAGTTTATTGAATTTTGGTTGATGGATCCTTTTATTAATAAACCCAATGCAGCACCAGGCTCTTTTTATATTAATTTAGGAAATATTTCGGAAGACATTTTAAAAGATTCAAGAAAGTTTTTTGAGAATGGATTGCCATTTCCTGCCAATAGCTCAAAAGTGGATACTACAAAATGGGCGAATATTCCAAAATTTCAACAACAATTAACTCCTGCCTTTGATAATGATGCTGAGGCCAGAAAATTGCAAGATGTTGGATATGATGGAATGAGTAATGCAGAAGAAGCTATCCGTTTTAAAGATTATTTAAACGAAGTAAAAGCCAATTTTGGAGCAACATCTTCTGCTTATAATGTAGCATTAAATGACCCTTCAAATGATGATTACCACCATTTTAGAGGAGCAGATTATGATGGCAACAAAGTACATCCATTGGTTCGATACCGCAACTTTAACAATCCTCAAGGAAATTCTCCAATTACAGAAGCGAATAATCAGTTCTCCAGTTCATTTACGAATACTCCTGAATCGGAAGATATTAATAATGACAATACATTGAATGAAAATGAGCAATATTTTCAATATCGAATTGATATAAAACCGAATATGCAAGTAGGTGAAAATTTTATTGTAAATAAAATTGAGCCTATGGTTACGATGCCAAATAAAAACGTAGAAAAAGAAACTTGGTACCAATTTAAAGTTCCAATAAAAGAATTTTCTGATCGAGTAGGTAATATTTCAGATTTTAAATCCATTCGATTTATGCGTATGTTTTTAAACGGGTTTCAAGACAGTGTGATTATGCGTTTTGCACGTTTGGAGTTAGGTAGAAACACTTGGCGTAAATATAATTTCTCTTTAAGAAATCCAGGAGAAATTGTACCCGATGTGGATGCCAATTCAACGTTGTTTAATTTATATTCAGTCAGTTTAGAAGAAAATAGCAGTCGTTCACCAGTTCCTTACGTTTCACCTCCAGGCGTTCAGCGTCAGCAACAGCAAGTATCTAACGGACAAAATACATTTCAAAATGAGCAAGCACTTTCAATTCAAGTTTGTGGATTACAAGATGGAAATGCAAAAGGTGCATTTAAATCGTTAGGCATGGATTTACGTCAGTTTAAAGAAATGAAAATGTACATTCATGCTGAAGGGATTGATGGAGAATCGCCTTTGCAAAATGGAGATTTAAGGGCATTTATTAGATTAGGAAGCGACTTTGTTTCAAATTATTATGAATATCAAATTCCATTAAAAGTAACTCCTGCTGGCTCTTTTAAAGCAGATGTTATTTGGCCTGCTGAAAATGAAATGACGATAGACATTGAGCAATTAATTGCAGCCAAACAAAAAAGAAATTCGAGTGGTGCAAATTTTGCCGTCCCATTTGAAGTTCAAGATGGATCAGGTCATTTTATTAGAGTGTTAGGAAATCCAAATATGGGAGACGTTAAAATGGCGATGTTAGGCGTAGTAAACCCCCAAAAAACACCCAATACACCCAATGATGACGGTGGTCCTAAGTGCGCTGAAGTTTGGTTTAATGAACTTCGTTTGAGTAATATGAATGAAGATGGCGGTTATGCTGCCACAGGTAAAGTAGATTTACAATTAGCCGATATTGGAACCGTAAAAGTAAGTGGTAGCATGCATACTGCTGGGTATGGAAATATTGATCAAAAAATAAATCAACGGTATAGAGATAATTTTTCTCAATTTGATGTTTCTGCCAATATTAATGCAGGTAAATTTACCCCCCAAAATTGGGGCGTTCAATTGCCCGTTTTTGCTGGATATTCGCAAACAATAAGCAATCCCATTTATGATCCTTATGATTTAGATATTAAAATAATAGATAAAGTAAAAGGTTATACAGGTGCCCAAAAAGATTCAGTGAAAAAAATAGCACAAGATTTTACATCCATTAAAAGCGTGAATTTTCAAAATGTTAGAATTGCCCCAGTGAATAATAAACACAAAGATCCTTGGGATTTGCAAAATTTTGATTTGAGTTATTCGTTCACCCAAACCAACAAGCACAATTCCTTAATAGCAAATGATCAATTAGATGAACATCATGCTTCCATTGGGTATACGTATGGTTTAAAAGCAAAATCGATAGAGCCTTTTAAAAAATTAATCCCTCAAAAAAGAAAGTATTATCAACTCATACGGGATATTAATTTTAATTTAATGCCTTCTAATTTTACGTTTAGAAATAATTTAAACAGAACGATTGGCGAAACTGAAATCAGAAATATTGATGACGGTCCGTATAAAATAGCGCCTAACTTTTTTAAATTTTTTACTTGGAACAGAACATACAACTTAAGGTGGGATTTAACTAAATCACTTTCTTTCGATTATTCGGCTAATAATAATTCGAGAATTGACGAGCCTTATGGACGATTAGATACGAAAGCTAAAAAAGATACTTTTTGGAATAATGTATATAAATTAGGCCGAAATACCAATTATACTCAATCACTAAATGCTAATTACAATGTGCCTGTTAGTAAATTTCCATTGCTTGATTGGACCACTTTAAGAGGTAGTTATGCAGCTACTTATACTTGGACCAGTGCGTCACTTTTAGCCAAAAATTTAGGGAATATTGTAGGCAATACCCAAAATAAACAAATTAATGGAGAGCTCAACTTTACTCAATTATACAATAAAAATAAATACCTAAAAATATTAAATTCGCCTAAAAAAGCGGTAAATAATAAAAATAAAGCAAGTAGTAAAACGACTACGTCGAATGTGCAAAGTGATAAAAATCGAAAAGAAGATAAAGATCCAATGGGATTAAAAGCCTCAAGGCCTAAAAATGATGAACAAGTTGTAAGCAATACTAAAAATGCTTCTGGAGAAAAAATAGATGGAAAACCGGAAGCAACCGAACAAAGTAAAGCCAAATCTAATAAAGACCGTCCTACTTTAAATGGTAACCCAAATGCAAAAATAATAACTGCGCTTAAAAAAGATAAAAGTACTATAGATACAACGAAAAAAGCATTAATTGTAGCTAAAAAAGCTATTGAAATCAAAAAGCCAAAAGTAAAAAAAGAATTTAACCCATCGAGTGGAGTTAGGGTATTAACTGGAATATTATTGATGGTAAAAAGGGCATCATTTAGTTACAGTGAAAATATGTCAACCACATTACCCGGTTACATGGATAGTACTCAGGTTATTGGAATTAATTCAAGTAACACCACAAATGTAGGATTGCCATTTGCATTTGGTATTCAGCCAAATAGATTGTGGCTCGAAGGAAAGGGAAAAGACAATGTGCTTTCAAGGGATTCTTTATTTAATGCTCCATTTCAACAGTCATTCATGCAAAATTTTGACATGACGGTTAACACAGAACCATTTAAAGATTTTAAAATAGATTTTAATCTTAAAAAAACATTCAATAAAGCCCATTCCGAATTATTTAAAGATACATTGGGAGGAGGCAATGATTATATTCATTTAAATCCATATGAAACTGGAGGATTCAATATTTCTTATATTGCAATCAATACCCTTTTTCAAAAGAAAGGAGGGGATAATTTAACCGATGCTTTTAAAGATTTTGAAAACAATCGAAAAATCATTTCAGAAAGATTAGGGATTATTAACCCATACACGAATAATTTAAATGCACCTGAAGATCCTGAGTATAAAAAAGGGTATACACGCTATTCTCAAGAAGTTTTAATTCCTGCATTTTTATCTGCATATACTGGAAAAAATCCCCAAAACTATCCTTTAGTAGATAATAAAAATGAAACTATTCGTTCCAATCCATTTAGAAATATTTTGCCTCTTCCTAATTGGAGAATTAATTATGGTGGGTTAGCTCGAACGAAAGCATTTAAAAATATTTTTCAAACATTTACGTTAACTCATTCATACACCGGGTCTCTATCGATGAACAGTTACTCTTCATCATTACAATACAGAGATACTTATGCATTAGGATTTCCTTCTTTCATCGATTCGGTTTCGCACAATTATATTCCTTATTTTATGGTTCCAAACATGACGATTACCGAAAATTTTGGTCCATTAATTGGGGTTGATGCGACCTTTAAAAATTCGTTGAATGTGCATATTGAAATCAAAAAAGCGAGAACTCTCAGCATGAGTTTAGTGGATTATCAATTGAGTGAAACCAAAAGTAAAGAAATTTCATTAGGTGGTGGAATTCGCTTGAAAGATGTAACCATCAACACGCCTTATTTTGGATTAAATAAATATAAAAGTGATGTAAATATTAAATTAGATTTAGGGCTTCGAGATGATTACACTACGATTAATCGTTTAGACCAACAAGTATCTCGTGCCACAAGGGGACAAAAAGTGATTACTATTTCTCCTTCAATTGATTATTTATTAACTCAAACAGTAACCCTGCGATTTACGTATGATAGACGACAAAGTATTCCCTATGTATCTAATCAATTTCCGATTACCACCACAAGGGCTGGAGTTACGTTGCGTTTTTTATTAGGACAATAAGGGAGTTTAATATTTTTATTGTGCTAAACAACTGTTCGAATATATTTAATTTCTTGAATTGAAAAATAGCATTATTCGTTGATGCGAAATTGAAATGGATTAATTGATATTCCCCGTATTCAATTTGTTTTCCATCCATCTAAAGCCTAAAAAAGAAATAAAACAAAGCCCAGCGAGTATCAACCAAAGTGCATTAAACCCTTTCCAATGGATCACATTGGTGCTTAACAATGGAGAAACTATTAGTGCAATAGACCAACTTATTGAATACAATCCCATGTATTGACCCATACTTAATTTAGGTGCTTTGTTAATCGCAAAAGTACTCATAAACGGCATGGCAAACATTTCAGAAAAAGTAATCACAAGAATAGAAATGACTAAAATGAAAACACTGTGGAAAGGAATTAAAATTAAAAATGAGATGACCAATAAAAATACACCTAAGGCAATAAACTTAAATTGTGACCACCTGTTTTTTATATAATAAATCAGAAACATTTCGATCACAGCTACTCCTAGTCCATTTAACCCCATAAGTATTCCAATATTTCGTTCTTTCATGTGGTATATTTTTTCAAAATAGAGCGGAAGTATCGTAATCATTTGAAAAAAACAAATGGCATAAAGGCATGTAAAAAATAAAAAATACAAATACATTTTATCATGATATGGACTTGATTGTTTTTTGTTTAAGGTAGCCTCCACATTTTTTTCTACGACCACTTTTCTAGGAGGTTTGGGTAAAATAATAAAAATAAATAATGCCGAAAAAATGCACGTCAATCCATCAGCCCAAAATAAAAAATGATAATTGATTGAAGCCAAAATGCCACCAGCCAAAGGGCCCAACATAAAACCCAAATTCATAGCCAAACGATTGAGTGCTATTGATTGAGTATAGGTTTCAGCAGTGGCATAGGTGCTTATAGAACTCGTGTTGGCAGGTCTGAAAGCATCGCCAGTTGCTGAAACTAAAAAAGTAAACAAAGAAATTAACGCAAAACTTTGCATTTGTCCCAATACTAAAAGCATGATGCCACTGAGCAATAAACTCCAAATTAGGATAGGATAAAAACCAATTTTATCGACCAATTTACCACCAATGAATGCGCCAAACAATGAGCCAAAGCCAAACATCGACATAATAATACCTGCATCAGGAATCGAAAACTGTTTTTCTTTCGTAAGGTATACACTCATAAAAAGCAATACCATTGAACCTATTCGGTTGATAAACATAGAAACGGCTAATACCCATATTTGAGGACTAATACCTACGTATGCTTTTTTAAGCGAAGAAATTTTAAGATTCATTGAATGGCAAATGTAAATTAATACCACTTGAATTAATACAATAGCGCAAAGCTTTTTGACGAAAAAAAAATAGATTGCAAGGAAATTTAAACAGATTTTGAACTAATTAATTCGTGTAAAAAATACTAATCAAACATTAGTTTGCAAAATCCATGTAATCATCGCATCAAAGTGAAAATAAAATTGTTAAAGGCAATGAACTCAAAGTAAGCAGATAATCCTTCTCAAAAATTAGAAATGGCATTCATTTTTCTTTGCTAAATTTGCTTTTATTATGAATAACCACAAAATCATTTTTGCTACGCAAGATTATCAATATCTTCAAAACGAAATTATAGAAAATGGTTCGTTTCTAAAAGGAATTATCATCACCAAACAATTTCCTGATGGCGAAATTTATCATCAAATTGAAACCCAAGTTTTACAACAAAGTGTGGTATTAATTGGTGGAACAATCGATGATAAAAACACATTAGAATTGTATGATTTAGCGCATGGAATCATTCAAGCTGGTGCAAAATCTTTATCGATCATCATTCCTTATTTTGGCTATGCCACTATGGAAAGAGCAGTTAAAGCAGGTGAAATTGTGAAAGCTAAAAATAGGGCATTGCTATTTTCATCCTTACCAGCATGTGCCGAACCCAATACCGTTTTTTTACTCGATTTACATTCAGATGGAATTCCTTATTATTTTGGAAGTGATGTAAGATGTAAACATGTATATGCCAAAAAAATAGTCATGGATATTGCGCAAGAAATAGGTGGAAACCAGTTCGTGTTAGCAGCTACTGATGCAGGTCGGGCAAAATGGGTGGAGTCGTTAGCCAATGAAATGAATGTAAAATCTGCTTTTGTATACAAGCACAGAATGAGTGGCGATGAAACTCAAATTACGGGTGTAAATGCTGATGTAAAAGATAAAATCGTCATTATTTATGATGATATGATACGCACAGGAGGTTCTCTCATGCAAGCAGCCAAAGCCTATGCAGCAGCAGGAGCAACTAGCATTTTTGCAATTACTACGCATGGTTTATTTACGAATAATGCGCTGCAAAAAATAAAAGAACAAGGCATTATTAAGCAAGTGTACAGCACCAATTCGCATCCTAATTCCATAAAGTTGAATGATGAAATAGTACAAATAAAATCAATTGCCGGCCTATTGAAAAACCATTTAATACAAGCATAAATGACATACGAAATACGACTAATAGATACCCAATCTAATTATTATAAAGATGTGGTCATGCTTAGGCATGATGTATTAAGAAAGCCTATTGGACTTTCTATTTCACAAGAAGATATTGAAGATGATAAAAACCAATATATTATTATTTCATTAGATAATGAAGAAGTGGTAGGCTGCTTATTTATTAAAATAGTTTCACAAGAAAACGTAAAGTTTAGACAAATGGCCATTGCTGAAAACGATCAACATAAAGGAATAGGTAGAGCAATAATAAGCTATGCAGAAAACTTTTGTCAGTTATATAAATATAAAATTATTGAATTGCATGCTCGTAAAACAGCACTTGAATTTTATCAAAAACAAAATTATCAATTAATTGGAGAGGAGTTTAACGAAGTAGGAATTCCCCATTTTAAAATGTTAAAAACATTGGTTAGTGAAGTTGTTGTATAGATTTTAAGTCAAGTGTTTTTGCTTTTTAAGTTAATGAACATCAGTAATTAGATAATTTTCAAAAGTATTTTTAGAATTAATCAATAAAAACTAAAAATTAAAAATTTCTTTAGTTTAACTTCGCTTTTTAATGAACACTTCTAAAAAAGCTTATTTATTGCTTGCTGATGGAACCTTATTCACAGGAAGCGCATTTGGTGCAATTGGCACTACTTCTGGTGAAATTTGTTTCAATACAGGTATGACAGGTTACCAAGAAATCTTTACGGATCCCTCTTATTACGGACAAATTGTAGTGATGAACACTGCCCATGTAGGAAATTATGGGGTAAATAATGAGGATGTAGAAAGCGATTCTGTAAAAATTGCAGGATTAATTGGAAAAAATTTAACCGAAAAATATTCAAGAGTAATGTCTAATGGCTCATTGCAAGATTATTTAGTTGAAAATAATATTGTTTCCATCCATGAATTAGATACTCGTGCCTTGGTTGCTCACATTAGAAACAGTGGTGCGATGAATTGCATCATTTCATCAGACATTGATGACATTGATATTTTGAAACAAAAATTAGCGGTTGTGCCAAGTATGGAAGGCTTGGATTTATCTGAATTTGTGTCTACAAAAGAAGCATTTTATGTTGGAAATTCTGCTTCTGAAATAAGAATATCAGTTTTAGATTTTGGGGTAAAAAGAAATATTTTGAAATGCATGACCGATAGGGGTGCTTATTTAAAAGTATTTCCCTCTAAATCTACTTTCGACGATTTACAAACATTTAAACCTACTGCATATTTTATCAGCAACGGCCCTGGTGATCCTTCATCCATGCGTTATGCAGTTGACGTGGTATCAAAAATTATCCAATCGGGTTTACCTGTTTTTGGAATTTGTTTAGGGCATCAATTAATTGCTTTAGCAAATGGTGCTAAAACCTATAAAATGCATCATGGCCACAGAGGAATCAATCATCCTGTGTTAAATTTGCAAACAATGAGAAGTGAAATTTCTACTCAAAATCATGGATTTGCAGTTGAGGCCGACTCCGTATCTAATAATGATTTAATTGAAATTACACACGTTAATTTAAATGACAATACATTAGAAGGCATTAAAATGAAATCAAAACCTGTCTTTTCGGTTCAATATCATCCTGAAGCAACTCCAGGTCCTCATGATTCTCGATATTTGTTTGATGATTTTATCGAATTAATTGGGGCTCACAAAAATAAATAGATTATGTATAAATGTGTATTCATATTTTTAATTGGGTCATTCATTCTTTCTGCTTGTAGTAAAGATGAAAAAAATAATAATACGTCTAACACACATTTAAATATTTGCAGTACTGCACTGCATGAACTTACAATTGATGGGGTAGATAATGCAATTGTTGAGGATACTGCTTATGCATTAAACACTTCTTTTTATACATTGCATACCGTAAAAAGTGGCTTAGGTTGCAGTTTTGATTTTGGCACACCAAGCTATCCAACAGAAGGAAACTATTCAATTACCTCTTCTTTTACAGATGTAAATAAAAGCAATAATAAAGTTTATATTGAATTATTTATCAATGGAACTTCATTTAGGGCTCAATCTGGAACAGTAATAGTGACTGGTGTTGGAAATGCTGCAATTGTTGAGTTTTGTAAAGTGCAATTTAAAAATTCATTGGATACAACGCATCAGGTTAGCCTAAAATCAACTATTTATTAATTTTATAAACTATTTAATAACTATTCTAAGTACATATTCTTGCAATAAATTGATTTTAATGCAATATATTTGCATTACCAAATCATTAAATTACTTACGTATGGCTAAAAAAATAAACTTATTTACACTATTAATTTTTGTATATTCACTTGTAGTTTGTGTGATATTAAAAAAAGAGGAGAACAAAATGTCTTTGTCTGCTCAAATTGAAAACACAACAACCATCCAAACAGTATCCAAAGTTCAACCTACACTTACTTTTAAAAATTTATTAGCGTTTAAAAAGTAAACTTTCCTCTACTAATTTTTTCTTGTTGATTGGCACTACACCTACTTCTTCACACACAATACCACCTGCTAAATTAGCGATTATTGCCATCAAGTTTTCATCTTTTGTAACTGCATAAATCATGCTTGCCACTGCAATTACGGTATCACCAGCACCCGAAACGTCTGCAATGTTTCGTATATGAGCAGCCATTTTTTCCCCTTTCGTTTCATTTACATAAACACCTAATTCCGATAACGTAATGAACGTAATTTTATGCTTGAGTTTTTTATGTAAGGCTACATGAATTTGATTCATGGTTGTTAAACTAACTTCTTTTATAGAAATATCTAACGCTTCTTTTACTTCTTTTAAATTAGGTTTAAAAATATCGGCTCCTACATAAGCGAAAAAATTCTTTTTCTTTGGGTCTACAGCAGTTAAAACGCCAACCAATTTACAATGAACAATAATTTTTTCAATCACATTTTGTTTTAGTACGCCTTTGTTATAATCTTCAAAAATAACAATATCAGGTACTTCAATTTGTATGGCTCTCATGCACATATCAATAAAACGATGTTCATCTTTAATTGATAGTTCCTCATCCATCTCTTCATCAATCCGAATAGATTGTTGGTTTTTACACAATACCCTCGTTTTTGAAGTTGTAATTCGGTCTGTACTTTGCATACACATGGACGAATCGATTCCTTCTTTATTTAACGTTGAAATTAATGATTTCCCTTGTTCGTCTTTGCCAATAACGGTTAATAAAGATACTGTGGCGCCTAACGACTTACAGTTTAAAGCTACGTTGGCAGCTCCTCCTGGTCTTGATTGTTTTTCCAAAACCGTAAAAACAGGCACAGGTGCTTCGGGTGAAATTCTATCAATGTTTCCAATCCAATAATTATCGATCATGGCATCGCCAATAACAAAAACTTTCAGTTTGTTAAACTTCGTAAAAATGGATTTTAATTGACTAGCGGAATATGTTTTCAATGAAAAAAATTATTTGATGTCAAATATAATCAGAACTAATGATATCTACTTTTTCTTCTTTTTAAAAAGAGGAGAATCTTTTAAACTGATGGAATATTCTAAGCCGGTAATGTAAATATTTTCTAAATTGGCTACATTAAACGCTTTTTGAATTAAATAATATGTTCCTATTTTACTGTATTTATTTAATTTGTAATCTATACCAGCTTGAACACGAATTCTGTGCCAATTGTCTTCTGAAACAATTCTTTTGTAATCATGAATTTGATAGCGCATTTCTACTGAAAGGTAGGTGCTCCATTTTTTGTTAATTGAGTAACCAATTTCTAGTTTACTTCTTGAATAAATTTCAGGTAATTTACCTAATTCGTTGGTAAAAAAACTTCTGTATTCACCTTGTAGTCTGTGTCTATATGAAAACGACCATTTGTTATATTTGTATTTAGCCGTAATATCCCACATTAATCGATGTCGAAAAGTAAATGAATTATCATCATCAAGTTTATTAATAAAACGATAAACCAATGCAGACTTTACATATTTGTTTGGAGTGAATTCTATACCTATATTTGTGAATAATAAATTTAATCTACTGTAATTTTCTCTAAATCTTATTTCTTCAGCTGCAATTAATGACCATCGTTTGTTGATTGAATAATCAACTGATAATGTAGTCCAATGACCAGCATCAGAATATGTTGGTGAATTTTGTGCTTTCGATTTGAAAAAGCATATTAATAAGAAGACTAGTAAATAAATACCTTTATACATTTTAATTTTTAAAAGTATTAATTGTAATTGTAGGCATATTGAGTTGTTGTTTTCTACTAGTAATTTCTACAATATTTACAACTGCACTATCCAATGTGTTGTTAATTAATTGTTTGCTGTAAACAATTATCGTGTACTTGCCTTCTCGTAAATAATTGAAATAAAATTCACCATTTTGATCAGTATCTACATTATCACCAATGCCAGGCTCGTCTCCATATTTTATATATACATTTTGACCACCTAAAAATCCAGAATCTGTTTTTATATAAGTATTACTATAATTTCTAGCAAAAATACTTCCTTTAATGGAAGCTCGTCCTCCTTCTCCAGGGCCTTTGGTGCATGAAAATAAAATGGTACTAACGATAAAAATTGCGATTACTATTTTGATTTTTTTCATAATTATTTTTTTTAAATGTAAAAAGTTTGAGACTTTTAATATGGATGGCTACTATTATATACCCTAATGTATTTCCCGACAACCTACATCAGTTATCTGACAACTTTGTTTAATCATCATCGCCACCTGCAACTTCTAATCTGTTTTCATTTTCTTTTGCATTATAAAATACATGCACTTTGGCTGTATCGCGTAAAAAATTAATATTTTTTATCTCTACTCGATGAATAGGAAGCCCGGTGCGGTTTTTTAAATCTTCAATTAATTCTTCTCGTTTATTAGGCGTAATTAAATCAACACGTTCGTACGTTATTTCTTTAAAATTTTCGTGCGTTAATGAAATAAATCGATCCAATACCACCGTTAATAATAAAATAGAGGCATTGCTAAAGAGCACAATCATCCAATCTGAAAACAATAAATGATTGTCGATAATTGACAATGAATTGATCATTCCTAAAGCCAAACAAATAAAGAAATAACCCATTTCTTTTATCGGAATGGTTACAGTACGGTAACGCATAATGGAAAATATCGCAAACAATCCAAAGGCAATCCCTTGTTTAATGTGGGTTGTGCACAAGAGCGTAAATATGATAAAATTGAAAATAAAGAAGGTGAATAAAAAGTCTTTATTTTTATGCGTTGGGTAATAAATTATTCGAACTAAAATAAACAGCGCTACAAAATTAATTCCAAATCTCGTGATCAGTTCAATTGTATCCATCGGTATATCCTTCATTTCTTTCACTATTTTTTCAGCATCTTGCATAATTCTCAATTTTGTTTAATTTTAATAATATAGGCTTGAAATTATTGTGTTTTATATTTTCTTCAAGCAATGAAACCCCAATCACATATTTGCTAAAACTACTCTCATGCACCCTTAATTTTTTGAGCATTTGAATCGTGTTGCTAAATACATCCGTTTTTCCTTGTTTTACTTCAATAACGACTAATTCGGGCAAATGGATTTGTTTCTTGCCATTGTCAAATTCAATTTCAAGGTCAATGGTAATTCGTTCGGTAAATTTTTTATTGGTTAATGTAATTCGTTTAAAATTGTTGCTTAGTTTTTTTTCAATCGGTTTATTGTTCAATCGTTTGTATTGAATTAAATTATAATCTGCTAAAGGGACTTCGTCATAAATAGCAGGAATTATTTTGCGTTGTTTGTCCGTTCGGGTACCAAATAATTTGCGTTTAATTTCATAAAAACTCAATTTGCTTTCTACATATTCTCTACTCCTTACTTTTATTCGGTTCACACATCCATTGTGATGGTCTTTGTAAAACTGAAAATCAAGTGTGTCAAAATATATTGTTTTATAATTAAAAACTCGGTTGTTGTCAATTTCCAACACAAATTGATCGTCTTTTATTCCTTCTAAAAGCAATAGCAATTCAGCTTTAGACAGGATATATTTCGTATCCATTCTATTTTGCAACTTCACACTGTCTAATTGTTTGAGTGTAACCGATTCAAATTTATTTAATTGCTCAATAACAGCTTGCATGAATGAATTTTCGTTCTTTTTTATTTAGAATGCTAAATATATAAATTATTAATGGGAAATTAATAATTTGATAACATAAATATCGGCTATTGTAATAATTATTGAGGGGACAGATTTAATAAAAGCATAATTATTTGGGCAGCACACACGCTTTTCGTTCCAATCTTTTTGCTTCAAAGCAAGCAAAAAGGATTTCCTCTTCAATCGTTGCTGCAATACAATAACAAAACACATTTTAAATTTAGGAATTGAAAAGTAAAATAAACTAAGCTTTTGTTTTCTTTTGTGGTTAATTTTTAAACCACAAAAGACACAAAAGATTGTTTGTAAAATTAAGAATAAAATGAAAATTTAGACTTTAATGTAAAACAAGTATTCACAACTTAAGCTATAAAGATATTTTCATTGCATTTTCACGAAATACAAAATTATTGAGGTAAGAGAATTTTTATCTGACCTGAATATTTAATAACTTTGCCAAAAATATAATTTATGCCATCATTCGACATTGCCAGTAAAGTAGAAATTCAAGTTTTAGACAACGCTATTAATGTGGTTAAAAAAGAAATTCAAAATCGATTTGATTTCAAAGGATCTCATGTGGTGATTGAGTTAGATAAAAAAAACTACTCCGTAGCCTTAGAAGCCGATAGCGATATGAAAATGGAACAAATTGTAGATGTATTAATCACCCGTTCTATGCGACAAGGCCTCGATTCTAATTGTTTTGACATGAGCAAAGAAGTGTTGCCATCGGGTAAAATTGTGAAAAAAGCAGTGCCTGTAAAAAATGGAATTGCACAAGACGATGCCAAAAAAATTGTGAAACTCATTAAAGACAATGTGCCTAAAGTGCAAGCCGCTATTATGGACGACATTATTCGAGTGACAGGCAAAAAAATAGATGACTTACAAGAAGTCATTCAATTGTGTAAAACTTCCGACTTGAAATTGCCTTTGCAGTTTGTAAATATGAAGTAGTAAGGGCTGGAAGTTGAAAAATGGATACTTATTTTAAGAAAATTAATTCTATAC
>JBILBN010000099.1:0-6926 GCA_044353665.1 Chitinophagaceae bacterium
TTAAGTATTTCTACCAATTTTATAACATTATGTCCATCTACATTTCCAAAATATCGAAGACCTAATGCTTCAAAAAGATTACTTGTTTTGGAAACAACACCTTTTATACCACCTTCAATTTTTGACGCTAATTTTTGATTAAATTTCCCATAAGGCATCTTGCCTAATACTTTCCAAACATCATCTCTAACTTTATTGTATGTTTTTGATGTCGTAATGTCTGTTAAATATTCACGCAGTGAGCCAATATTAGGATCAATACTCATTTGATTATCGTTTAAAATAATCAAAATGTCGGCTTTAGACGAACCTGCATGCTGCAATGCTTCAAACGGCAAACCTGCTGTCATAGAACCATCTCCAATAATTGCTACATGTTTTTGGTCTTTTTTACCCAATAATTCAGCAGCTATAGACATTCCTAAAGCAGCAGAAATGGAAGTAGAAGAATGCCCTACTCCAAATGAATCGTATTCGCTTTCGCTTCTTTTAGGAAACCCACTGATGCCTCCATATTTTCTGTTCGTATGAAAAACTTGTCTTCTTCCTGTTAAAATTTTATGCCCATAAGCTTGATGACCCACATCCCAAACCAACTGATCAATTGGTGTATTATATACATAATGTAAAGCTACAGATAGCTCAACAACGCCCAAACTGGCACCAAAATGACCGCCATTAACACTTACCGAATCAATAATAAATTGACGCAATTCAGTACAAACTTGTTGCAAATCTTCTTTTTTGACTTTCTTAAGGTCAGACGGATAATTGATTGTCGATAATAGTGGTCCTGCTTTAATCTCCATGTAAAAAATTGTATTTTCAAAAATAATATTTTTTTAGATAGTAAATGTTTAAATATTCATAAATTTTAATAGTAAAAATCAATTAGCCTTACTTATAACCAATATTAATACCTTATTTTTGGCTTAATTTGGATTTCAAACTTGTTTTTATCGC
Organism: Chitinophagaceae bacterium; assembly: GCA_044353665.1. Taxonomy (GTDB): domain Bacteria; phylum Bacteroidota; class Bacteroidia; order Chitinophagales; family Chitinophagaceae; genus OLB11. The sequence continues at coordinate 964 of JBILBN010000099.1, forward strand.
ACCACTTTCCGTCATTGCAGTGGCTTTGACATTTTATAAACACTTAAAAAAATAATATGAAAGGTTCATTACATCTTATTCCCAATATTTTAGCAGAAGACGCTATACAAGCAATTCCTTCGTATTTAATTGAAGTAGTTTCTAAACTCAACATTTTTTATGTAGAAGAAATTAAAAGCGCGCGTCGTTTTTTAAAAAAACTGAATCGAGAGATTGTTATTGATGATTTAACTTTTTATATGCTCAATGAACATGAGCATGAGTCGTTAGCCGAAGCTAAAAAAATATGGTTAGCAGGCAATGATATTGGTTTTATTAGTGAAGCCGGTTGCCCAAGTGTAGCCGATCCTGGACAAGAATTGGTTGCACTTGCGCACCAAAACGAGGTAAAAGTAATTCCTTATGTAGGGCCTAATTCTATTTTATTAGCACTTATGGCAAGTGGTTTTAATGGACAACAATTTCAGTTTTTAGGCTATTTACCCAATAAACAACCTTTTTTATCATCAAAAATTAAAGAAGTTGAAATTGAAAGCAGGGTAAAAAATTGTACACAAATTTTTATAGAAACACCCTATCGAAATGACCAATTACTGACTGAACTACTCAAAAATTGTTCAAATGAAACAAGAATTTGTGTTGCTTGTAATTTAACAGGAAAAGAGGAACAAATTATTTCGAAAACAGTTGCACAATGGAAACAAATAAATGTTTCCTTTCATAAAAAACCAGCGGTTTTTTTAATGTTAGGATAATATTAAAAACCTGGTATGGCTAAATTGGCTTCAGAAACTTTTTCAATACGATCAATCATGTATTGACCATTTTCTTGATTTTTTCCGTTGTAGTTATCTCCTCTCCAGGGCAAACTTTTACGATATTGTACATAGTGTACTTTTACCATTTTTCCGATTGATTTATTTAACGTATCAATTAATGATAAATCTGCAACAGAAAAATTTAAGTTATTACTATTTATAGTGCCTAATCCTGCACGATAACCAGGTTGAATAATTTCGCCTTCCCAAGTTTTAAACATATCGCCTTTTCTTGAAAATTTGTAAAGTACACCTTCTCTAGAACCATCGCTGAATGAATTGTAATAAAACCAATAAACATAACCGGTACTAAACAATAAAAAGATTAATAAAAATAGGAAGATAAATTTTCTCATGAGTATGTTATTTATAATTGCAAATATAGTCAATTAACCACAAAGTGTTTCTCACTATTTTTTTTTCAAAATAAGTGCTCCAAACTGAAAAATTTAGTTTAAAAATGTTCGTCAAAAAATGCCAAGAAAATAGTTTCCAAAAGAATGTTTTTGTGTCAAAAAACCACTGTAATTGACTATGCATAATAAATAAAAAATTATTTTTTTTTATTCACATCGTTATACATATTGATTTTACTGTATGGTGCCAAACTTAATTGTTAATATTCACAGTTTGTGAATAAACTAATTCTTATAAATAGTTTTCAGAAAATATCTTCGTCTCGCTATTTCAAAATTTTACTTCTACCCCGTTATGATAATAATTAATTGAGAATCAGTAAGTAAAATTAAATTAAAAAAAAATACCCAAATTTAAAAAAAGATAACATGAGTAAAAAAGCAACAACAAGTACTGGACTTCAATTCCAACGCTATTACACGAACGACTCAAAAAGCGTTTACAACTTATTTGATTATGACTACAGAACATCTGTAATACGTAATCCAAATGGAGAAGTTATTTTTGAAATTAAAAACGTAGAGGTTCCTGCACAATGGAGTCAAATTGCTACGGACATTTTAGCACAAAAATATTTTCGTAAAGCTGGTGTGCCACAAGAAGATGGAACATTAGGTCGTGAGACGTCTGTTAAACAAGTTGCCCATAGGATGGCTGATTGTTGGAGACAATGGGGTGAAAAATATAATTATTTTAATAGCAAAGAAGATGCACAAGTATTTTACGATGAGTTAGTTTACACCATCCTAAATCAAAGCTGCGCACCAAATAGTCCACAATGGTTTAATACTGGTTTGCACTCTGCTTATGGTATTACAGGAACACCACAAGGACATTATTTTGTGAATCCAATAACTGGAGAATTAGAGAAATCTCAAAATGCCTATGAGCGGCCTCAACCGCATGCCTGTTTTATTTTAAGTGTGAATGACGATTTAGTGAATGAAGGAGGTATTATGGATTTATGGGTTCGTGAAGCTCGTATTTTTAAATATGGTTCGGGTGTAGGTACAAACTATTCAAACATTAGAGGTGAAGGTGAAAGATTGAGTGGAGGTGGTACTTCAAGTGGCATTATGTCATTTTTGAAAATTGGTGATCGAAGTGCTGGTGCCATAAAAAGTGGAGGAACAACTCGTCGTGCTGCAAAAATGGTTTGTTTAGATTTAGATCATCCTGAAATTGAACTATTTGTAAATTGGAAAGTTGAAGAAGAGAAAAAAGTAGCTGCATTAATAGCAGCAGGTTATAGTCACGATTATGAAGGCGAAGCCTACAAAACCGTAAGTGGTCAAAACTCAAACAACTCCGTTCGTGTGCCTAACGAATTCTTTAAAGCATTAGAAAATAATGAAGATTGGGAATTGAAGGGACGAACAGACGGCAAGGTAATGAAAAAAATTCCTGCAAAGGATTTGTGGGAACAAATTGCGTATGCTGCTTGGCGTTGTGCTGACCCTGGAACACAATATGACACTACCATTAATGAGTGGCACACTTGCCCTGAAGGTGGACGAATTAGAGCAAGTAACCCTTGTTCAGAATATATGTTTTTAGATAATACGGCTTGTAATTTAGCCTCTATGAATCTTCGTAAATTCTATAATGATGAAACCTTGCAATTTGATGTAGCAGGTTATGAATATGTGGCTCGTTTATGGACTGTTGTTTTAGAAATTTCTGTGTTGATGGCTCAATTTCCTTCAAAAGAAGTAGCACAATACAGCTATGATTACAGAACATTAGGTTTAGGATATGCTAATTTAGGCTCTTTGTTAATGGTGCAAGGAATTCCTTATGACAGTGAAAAAGCGTTAGGAATGGCAGGTGCTTTAACCGCAATTATGACTGGAGTTTCTTACAAAACTTCTTCAGAAATGGCGCGTCATTTAGGACCTTTTGCACGATACGAAGATAACAAATCACATATGTTACGCGTAATGCGTAACCATCGTGCAGCAGCTTATGATGCACAAGATGCATTTGATAATTTAGAAATAAAACCATTAGGTATTAATGCTAAATATTGTCCAGATTATTTATTAACTGCAGCTACAAAAGCATGGGATGATGCGGTACAAATGGGTGAAAAGTATGGTTATCGCAATGCTCAAGCAACAGTAATTGCTCCTACAGGAACCATTGGTTTGGTAATGGATTGTGATACAACTGGAGTTGAGCCTGATTTTGCTTTAGTGAAATTTAAGAAATTAAGTGGAGGAGGTTATTTCAAAATTATCAACCAAAGTATTCCTTTATCATTGAAAAATTTAGGGTACAACGAAAAAGATGCCGATGCCATTGTTAAATATGCAAAAGGACACGGAACATTCGCTGGTGCGCCTTACATTAATCATCAATCATTAAGCGAAAAAGGATTTTTAGCAGAAGAATTGAAAAAATTAGACAATGCTGTAGAAAGTGCTTTTGATATTGCTTTCGTATTTAATCATTATACTCTAGGTGAGGAGTGTCTACAACGTTTAGGCTACACCCAAGAACAATATATGAGTCCGTTATTTTCGTTGATTGATGAATTAGGATTTAAGAACGAAGAAATTAGCGTAGCCAACGATTATGTTTGTGGAACCATGATGTTGGAAGGTGCTCCATTATTAAAAGAAGAGCATTTACCAGTTTTTGATTGTGCCAATAAATGTGGTAAAAACGGACAACGCTTCATTCATCATTCAGGACATATAAAAATGATGGCTGCAACTCAACCATTTATTTCTGGAGCAATTTCTAAAACAATTAATCTTCCTAATGAAGCATCTATCGAAGATATTAAAGATTGCTACCAATTAAGTTGGGAATTAGGGTTGAAATCGAATGCCCTTTATCGTGATGGCAGTAAAATGTCTCAACCTTTATCGAACAAAAGCGATAAAAAAGAGAAAGACGAGAAATCAACCGAAGAAACGATTCAAGCGATTGCAGAAAATGTAATGCATGATTTAGGTAAATTAACAATTGATGAATTGTTAGAAGAAGTCAATAAACGTGTACAAGCTAGTCCTGATACACAATTGAAACGTCAATTGTCACGAATTGTTGAGCGCAAAACATTGCCTGCAAAACGCCGAGGTTATACCATTAAATCAAAAGTAGGTGGACAAGCCGTTTTCTTACGCACTGGTGAATATAGCGATGGAACTTTAGGTGAAATTTTTATTGATATGGCAAAAGAAGGAGCAACTATGCGTAGTTTGTTAAACTGCTTTGCCATTGCAGTGAGTATAGGTATGCAATATGGTGTTCCGTTAGAAGAGTATGTCGATAAATTTATCTTTACTCGTTTTGAGCCAGCAGGTATGGTCGAGCATCCAAATATAAAAAATGCAACATCTATTGTAGATTATATTTTCCGTGCATTGGGTTACGAATATTTAGGCCGTACCGATTTAGTACATGTACAAGCACCACTTGGTGTAGCTGAGTTAGACGAATGGGATATTCCAGTAGAAGGCAAAGAAGAGTTATCGAATGTAAGAGTGACTGCATTGTCATCAAAACCATCGATCCATTCGGAAGTAAATTTGCACCCAGCAAAAATGGCTGTAGCCACTGCCGTTGCAATGTCTGACATTGAACAAAAGAAACTTATGGGAACGAGTGCAGATGCACCAGTTTGTAGAAGTTGTGGAAACATTACCCTTCGCAATGGAACGTGTTATATGTGTCCTAACTGTGGAACCACAACAGGATGTTCTTAATAGAGTAGAAAGTAGATAGTATATAAAAGGAGCAACTTTCGTTGCTCCTTTTTTTTCTATAATAATTCTTCTTTAATTATTGCGTACAATTGTTTAGGATAAGATGCTTTTCTGAATACTAACATTAAAAGGAACCGAGATCCTTCATAATAGAATTACCCGATCTAAAGTATCCTAAATTATCATCAAGTAGCCAATCTTTACTGCGCTTACCATCCGACCAAGTAAACCAAAGTAAACTTCTTGCAGAACTCCAGGTTCCAGTCTTAGTAGCTCCCATTTTAATAGCTATAGTCAAATCGCTTCCACAAAACATTAAAACCTTTCCTGTTGAATAGAAAGAAAGATAAAAAGATTGCCCATTAACATTTATAGGTGACCCTAAACCATCACACATCACAAAGACATGATTAGATGCTGCAGATTCAGCAGATTGAGCATGTGCAAATTGAAAGGAAAGCAAGAACATTGTTAAAATTAATATATTTTTCATTTTTTTGCGTAGTCGCCACTTTATTTTAATTATTATCCCGTTTATTAATGTGGGTTCTGGTCTCCACGCTAGTTTATCAATTAATAAGATATTTTTGTACAAGTGTTAAAATTGATTTTTGGAGGTTCACTTGCTTGTTTTTTCAATTCGATGCGATATTTTTTAAATAATATTTTTTTTCATTTTATAAAATTGTATTTAATTTTTTTCTACTCTTATGGCTTTTCGGATTCAGCCTGTTATTTTAAAAAGGATTCTAGTCCTTTTTAGATTATATATCATCTTTAAATAATACAAATTTAGTTCACATTTATTGTACAGACAATGTCAGATATGACATATTTACAAAATAACTAAAAATAACACACCTTTGTGTATTTAGAAGTTAGCTAATTACAGTTATCATAAAGACACTAAATGCTTATAAACAAAGGATTACAAGGTCTAAAAAAGAAGTTTTAAGAATGGAAATATCCTTGAAAAATTATGTTTCATAACTTATCCACATCCAAAAAATAG
>JBILBN010000100.1:0-6831 GCA_044353665.1 Chitinophagaceae bacterium
TACTTCTAAATAAAAAAAAGTTGCCATTTAAAAATAAAAGAGTACATTTGCACTCCTTATAATTAATTCGCATGGTTAGCAATCATGCAAAACAATAAAAATAACAAAACATGAAACAAGGAATACATCCAGAAAGCTACAGATTTGTAATATTCAAAGACATGAGTAATGAGTCTGCATTTTTAAGCCGTTCAACAGCAAAATCAAACGAAATGATGATGTGGGAAGATGGTAATGAATATCCAGTAATTAAATTGGAGGTTTCAAACACATCTCATCCTTTTTACACAGGTAAAAACATTTTATTAGATACTGCAGGTCGTATCGATAAATTCAAAAAACGTTACGCAAAAAAAGCATAATTTTTTTTATATAAATTTTATTTAAAAGCTGTTCTAATTGTTAGAACAGCTTTTTTAATTTAATAAGTATAAATTTGTTGTTTGCATTTTAATAACTAAATTCACATTCATTTACCTATCGCAAAAGGCTAAATCTTTTAATTTATCTTATGAATAAATACATATTTTTTTTCCTCCTTTTTATGTTTGCTTGTTTTAAGCAGAATGCACAAGTAACTACATCTTATGGTGGTAGTTTTCAATCAATGGGTGGTAATGAATTAATTTTAAAACATCGTCCCGATATATCAGACAGCACCTATATGCTGTATTTTCATGAAGATAAAATTTGTTATCGGTGTGGTTCTAATCAATTTTTTTTTGTAAACAATCCTTATGATATGGTAGGAGTGACGGCAACACGCTATTTTTCATTAACAGATACTTGTACTAATAAATATAAATACATTCAATACGATTTGGGTTTTCAGCCATTGCGCTTAGTCAAAAATCCCTTTACTGGCGATAGTACTGAAAATCGAATTTTTAAAACCTGTGGTATACCTTATCCAAATTACCTCGATACGCCAGCGACCAATTTATTAACACAATATATAAAATATGGTTATAAAGACACTTTTATTGCCATACAAGACTATTGGATAGAATTTCCTGTTAATCTTTCTCAATCTTGTGGTTATTGGCAAGCGCAGGCATTTTGGAATAATAATAGCATGTTTTATTGTAATGCAGTTGGGATAGACGTTTATGAATCAAGTGGTGGGTTCTCTACAAATATAGATACCCTTCAACCAGGTAGATTAACGTGTGGCTCGTATAATAGGAGTTGCCCTATGAACATTAAGTCTACAGCAAATATTTCTAACTTGGTACCCAATAGCAATGCTTATTATTTATCTAATCCTACTGCTTATTTTTGTAAAAATACCCCTTCTGTATTTCATTCAAATGCAGTTGATCCAGATGGCGATAGCTTAGTGTTCAGCAGTATAAACCCAGTATATTTAGATACTATACATGGCACCAAGCCTTTAAGCTTTTGGTGGCCTTATATTCAAAAAGAATGTATAAATGGAGGACCATATAATTATACAGGAGTGATGTCATCAGGTTTAAAAAAAGTAGATTATGCTTGTGCCAAAACCAATGCCAATTATCCTACCTGTGTGCGTTATGACCCTGTGCATAATCCATTTGATACAGACAGTACGTTTTTTGTAAATCCTCAAAATGGCGATATAAGTTTTACGGGTAAATCGTCTTTTCAATCAGCCAGATTAGATATTCGTTGTGATGAATATCGTCAAGGTGTTTGGGTTGGTGCAGTTAATAGAAGCGTTCGTATTTTTGTAACCGACAGCACCCACAGCGTAACGCCAACATTAACGATAGATACAACGAATTTGTTGGGCTGTGCTATTGATACTAACTATGTATTTTATGCCTGTAAAGGAAACGCAATTACGATTCCTTATAACATAAAAACGAGCAGTGCAATTACCAATTTGGTCGTGAGCGATAATCATAATTTTGCCATTCCAAGTGCATCGGTTATTTATCAAAATAATAAAACAGATTCGGTACACGGCAATTTTACATGGCAAACCACTCTTTTAGATACAGGCTGGCACAATATGCTGATAACGGTGTATGATTCCACTTGTTCGCTAACTCCTTACATGCAAAAATATACTTTCGTCTTTAAAATTTATATCAGCGGTGGCATTGATATCAATCAAAAAGATACCACCATTTGTGAAGGCAATAGTTTGCCATTATATGTCAATAATTTAGGCGCTGCCATGCAATGGAGTATTTTGAGTGGAACGCCCAATAGTTTGAGTTGCACTACTTGTTTCAACCCTATTGCTCATCCAATACAAACAACCACTTATGTGGTGCAAGGCAGCAATTCAGGTTTACTGGGCTGCAAACTCAAAGATACGATAGTCGTAAAAGTGATTCAAAAATTCAGCATACAAGCTACCGATACTACTTTGTGTCAAAATAAAGACGCCATGCTAAAAGCCAATGCAACGAGCAGTAATTCGCCATTATTATATAGTTGGAGCCCTACAACCGGAATTATTGGAGGGAGCAATAATGCTAGCATAACCATTATGCCCAATACGATACAGTATACTGTAACGGTAAAAGATACGATGAATTGCTTTGTGTTGAAAGACACCTCAACGGTCGTATTTGACAATACATTTTCACCCAATATTACCATAGATAAATCATCCATTTGCACAGGGGATACAGCAGCTATTACAGTTACAGGAGCTGTTGTAAGCAGTTGGCAGCCTAATTATCACATCGATTATTCAAACTTAAACAGTGTTAAAGTATGGCCCGATTCGAGCGTATTGTATCAAGCCAAAGTAAAATCATTGGTATCAAGTTGTACGACCACATTGTATGAAAATATTTCGGTAACAGCACTTAGAGCCGATGCTGGACCTGATAAAGATATTTTTGATGGAGATGCAATCACACTCGGAGGAAGTAATATGCTTTGTAACAATGGTTGTAATGTTCGTTGGTATCCTGATTTGTATTTGTTATTTGATTTTTATTTGAATCCACTGGCTCGTCCACATCAAACCATGAAATACTGGGTAGTATTGAGTAACGACGCTGGTACTTGTGTGAGCAGAGATACGATGCAAGTGAACGTAAAGTGTACTGATATTTATATACCCAATGTGTTTAATCCTTCCTCTCAAAATGACGAAACACGTTATTTTGGTCCACGAAATGTTGGGTTAGATTTGGATTATTTTAGAATTTACAATCGTTGGGGTGAATTGGTTTTTGAAACCAGAGACTGTAACATCCGTTGGAATGGAAGTTATAATGGAAATCCCCAACCATTGGGCGTTTATGTTTGGATGATCAAAGGCAAATGTCCTGATGGTCAACCTATTGAGAAAAAAGGAAATGTTACCTTAATCAGGTAAAGATTTATCCTTTTTTTATGACAAATAAGGCAGGTTTGCTGTAACTTTGTCATTTATTTGTACAATATGTTAACAGATCAAGAATTACAACCCATAAAAAACCGATTTGGAATTATAGGCAATGATGCATCACTGAATTACTCCTTAAGTGTGGCTTCGCAAGTAGCCAATACCGATTTAACAGTGCTCATTCAGGGTGAAAGTGGAGTAGGGAAAGAGGTTTTTTCTCAAATTATACATTCACAAAGCGCCCGAAAACACAATTCGTTTATAGCCATTAACTGTGGAGCTATTCCTGAAGGAACCATAGACAGTGAATTATTTGGGCACGAAAAAGGCTCGTTTACCAGTGCAACAGAAAGTCGTAAAGGGTATTTTGAAACCGTAAACGGAGGAACCATTTTTTTAGATGAAATAGGAGAGTTGCCATTAGGCACTCAAGCCCGTTTATTAAGGGTTTTAGAAGCTGGCGAATATATTCGGGTAGGTTCCTCGAAGGTTCAAAAAACAGATGTTCGTGTAATTGCAGCTACCAACAGGGACTTATTGCAATTGGTGAATGTAGGCAAATTTAGAGAAGATTTATATTATCGCTTGAGCACCGTGCCCATTCGGGTGGCTGCATTGCGTGACCGAAAAGACGATATTCCCACCTTATTTAGAAAATTTTGTGTCGATTTTGCCGATAAATACAAAACCACACCCATTCAATTGTCGGAAGATGCTAAACATTTGTTGACCAATTATCGTTGGCCAGGAAACATTCGGGAATTAAAAAATATTGCAGAACAAATATCAGTTTTGGCTCCTCATAAAAATATTTCGTTTGATGAATTAAAGTATTTTTTGCCACAGCACAATACAGAAACCATGCCTATGGTAACCAACAGTGGAACTAATGCAAGTTCAGATTTTAACAGTGAAAGAGATATTTTGTATAAGTTGTTTTTCGATATGAAAAAGGATGTAAACGACTTAAAAAAAATGTTTTTTGAGATGGTTAAAAATCCAACATTGGCTTCTAATTATGAAGATTTAATGCAGAATGAACAGCATTTAATGCCGTTTTCTGAAAACGCGAACTTGGCAACAACTGGAAAATCGGCTTATTTAATTAATCATGATAGCCATAAAGTAGAGGTGGCGCATCCAGTTGAAGAAACCTTGAATTTGGCCGATTCTGAAAAAGAATTTATCATTAAAGCACTTAAAAAACACCGGAGTAGAAGACGAGATGCGGCTTCTGAATTGGGCATTTCTGAAAGAACATTATACCGAAAAATTAAAGAATATGATATTGATGAATAAATTCAATAGTTGGCAGTTGACAGTTGGCGGTTGGCAGGCTAATAAGAGTTTTTTAACGGGTTTATTTTTGGGAATTTGGATATTGATATTCGGGATATCAATGAGTTCTTGTCATGTGTATAGTTTTACGGGTGCTGCAATTGAAGGCAAAACAATCAATATTCATTTTATTGAAAACAATGCTCGAAACGCAGTGCCAACGTTGAGCCCTACATTTACCCAAAAATTACGTCAACGAATTATTTCACAAACCTCTCTTTCTCAGCTTAATAACGACTTGACGGATTACGATATTACAGGCACCATCACAAATTATGACATTTCGATTGCTGCAGTAGTTGGAACCGAAACGAGTTCTAAAAATCGATTGACGATTACAGCCAACATTGTTTTTGTAAATCGAAAAAATGAAAAATTAAACTTCACGCAAAGTTTTTCTCGATTTGCAGAGTTTAATGCTTCTCAAAATATTCAATCCGTGGAAAGCCAATTAATTGGCGATATATCAGACCAATTAGTCGATGATATTTTTAATAAATGTTTTGTCAATTGGTAGTGTTGCTATAGGATAACAAGGTAAATTTGAAAGTATTGATTTAGAATAACAAGGTAAATTTGAAAGTATTGCTTTAGAATAACAAGGTAAATTTGAAAGTATTGCTTTGGAATAACAAGGATGTGTTGTATATTTGTGTTTTAAATTTAGATTATTCATGAATAGAAATGCATCTATATTATTAATCAATTGGGCAAAAATCAGCAGTAGGAAACCATTAATATTAAATGGGGCAAGACAAGTTGGGAAAAGTTGGCTAGTCAGAAATTTGGGGAGAACTCATTTTAAAACTCGTTTTTTAGAAATCAATTTTGAAAAGCAACCTCAATTAATGTCCATTTTTGAACAAGATTTTAATATCAAAAGAATTATTCAAGAGTTAGAAGTGCTGTTTAATATCTCATTGCAAGATGGAAAAACGTTGTTGTTTTTTGACGAAATTCAATTTGCTCAAAAAGCGATTATTTCGCTTCGATATTTCTATGAAGATATGCCAAATATTCCTGTTATTGCAGCAGGTTCTTTGCTAGAATTTCAATTAGATTCCATTTCTTTTCCTGTGGGTAGAGTTACTTATTTAGATATAGTACCTATGGATTTTTATGAATTTCTTCAAGCAAAAAAAGAATCTAAATTAGCCGAAATAATTCAATTAAAACCAACTGAACTTTCAGCAATCGTTGAAGAAAAATTATATAATTTATTGCAACAATATTTTTGGGTAGGAGGTATGCCTGCATGTATTCAGCATTTTATAGACAATAACAATTTAGTGGAAGTTCGAAAAATACAACAAGATTTATTGTATGGTTATCAGCAAGATTTTTCTAAATATAAACCTTTGGTTGACCACACTTGTTTGTTAGATATTTTAAATAATTCATCCAAAAATATTGGAGGACAAATTGTGTATAGTAAACTATCAGAACGTTTTACAGGACCAACTATTAAAAAGGGATTAGACGTATTATCAAAAGCGAAAATCCTAAAACCAGTTAATAATGTATCCATTGCAAGTTTGCCTTTTACGGTTAGTGGAAAACAATTTAAACTACAATTTTTAGATATAGGTTTGCTTTTATGTTTGAATAATGTGGCTTATGAAAATTTGTTTTACAACAAACAATTAAATGTTATGTATGTTGGTAGTTGGGCTGAACAATTTGTTGGGCAACAACTATTAGCAAATAATTATCAATTAAATTATTGGGCAAGAGACAAAGCCAATAGTTCAGCAGAAGTAGATTTTGTGATACAAGATAATGGACAAATTATCCCTATTGAAGTAAAATCTGGAGCAAAAGGAACACTAAAAAGTATGCAAATTTTATTGGAAGAAAATATACATATTTCAAAAGCCCTTGTGTTTTCAAAAGCACATTTTGGTACAGAAAATAAAATAACTTTTTTGCCGATTTATTGGGCAGGCAATAGAAATATATTCATGAATTAAAACAACCTCAATTGTCCTGGTTTCAATCGAATAAAATCATTGCAATTCAGTTCAAATTTTTCTTCGTTCAAATGAAATTGAGTACAATATAAGTTGAATTGTTGATGAATGATTTCAGCGATGTTTCCTTCGCCTTTCATTCGAATTCCAAAACGTTTATCTTCTACATTTCCACCATGACAATCGGCA
>JBILBN010000042.1:0-21171 GCA_044353665.1 Chitinophagaceae bacterium
AGTACTGCAAGTAATACCAGCGGCACCCATATCTTGCATACCGATTAACGCATCTAATTCAACCAATTCCATGCAAGCTTCTAAAAGCTTTTTCTCTTGAAAAGGATCACCTACTTGAACAGCAGGTAAATCTTTTGCACTGTCTTCATTAATATCGGCACTGGCAAAACTAGCCCCTCCAATACCATCTTTTCCTGTATCGCTCCCTACAATAAACACTAAATTTCCTTCACCGTAAGACGTAGCAGAGATGGTTTTACCTGTTTTCATAACACCAACACTCATGGCATTTACCAATGGATTGGTATTGTAGCAATCTTCAAAGTAAACTTCCCCACCAACAGTTGGCACACCAAAGCAATTGCCATAATGCGAAATGCCCTTTACAACACCTTTTAATAAATGTTTCGTTTTATCGTCATTAATATTTCCGAAACGAAGAGAGTTTAAGGTAGCAATAGGACGAGCACCCATTGTGAAAATATCTCGGTGAATGCCTCCAACACCCGTTGCTGCACCTTGAAAAGGTTCAATAGCACTTGGATGATTATGCGATTCTATTTTAAAACTGCAAGCCCAACCATCTCCAATATCTATTAAACCAGCATTTTCTTCACCAGCTTTGGCTAAAACTTTTGAGCCATCTTTTGGCAATGTTTTCAACCATTTAATTGAGTTTTTATAACTACAGTGTTCACTCCACATAACAGAGTACATGGCAGTTTCTGTAAAATTAGGCGTTCGTCCTAAAACTTTAATAATTTCATTGAATTCTTGTTCTGTTAGACCTAATTTTTGGGCTTGTTCTAAAGTGGCTTCTTGCATTTGGCAAAGATAATTTTTTCAATTTGATAAATTAATATTTTTTGAATTTGTTTTCCCTGATTATACATATTTTTTTAACATTTTAAAAAACGATTAATACCGTATTTCCTCAATTGTTATTAACATCGGTCTTAATAAATTTAACAATTTCTTTTTGAAGAAAAAATTAACTTTGTAGCAATGCAAAAAAGAATTCAACGAATAATATACGTATTTTCTCTAATTTATATCTGCTTATCATGCAATATAAAAGGAGATGCATCACCAACTCCCGACAATGCTCCTAAATTTGGCAAAGTAAAACTCGAATATAATGACACCACAACACTTGAGTTTAAACAAATGATTTGGAACTTAGATACATTTTACAACAATCAAGTAAAGGCTGGTTTTAATGGGAGTGTACTCATTGGTTACAAAGGCAAAGTTTTATATGAACGATATTTTGGCGTAAGTCAGAAAGAAAGTGGGGCTTTGTGGAACACTGAAACCCAAAGCCAACTAGCGTCTACCTCTAAAACATTGACCTCTGGAGCTATTTTATTATTAAAAGATAAAGGGTTATTAAATTTAGACGATTATGTGGTAAAACATATTGCTACTTTTCCATACAAGGATATTACCCTTAGAATGCTCTTAAATCATAGAAGTGGATTGGCTGATTATATTCATTTGATGGCAAAGCCAAAAGATAAAAAATATTTAAATAACGATGATGTGGTTGATTTTTTTGCGACTAAAAAGCCCAAATTAACCTTCACTCCCAATACTCATTTTACCTATTGTAATTCCAACTACGCCATTCTTGCTTCTGTAGTGGAAAGTGTTTCAGGAATGAAATTTGATTATTTTATGAAGCGATTTATATTTAATCCCTTAGATATGAAAAGTACATTTGTTATGGATCCAAATAAAGAACGAGTTTGTACCGCTTCTTTTTGCTATAATTATCGTTGGACTTTGGAACCCGAAATGCACTTCGATGGAGTTTGGGGAGATAAAGGAACGTACAGCTCTGTAAGAGATATGTATAAATGGGATCAAGCTTTATATTCTGGAAAATTAATTAAAAAAGCTACGTTAGAAGAAGCCTTTAAACCCTACAGTTTCGAAAACCCAGGGGTAAAAAATTATGGTTTAGGTTGGAGAATGTTTAACTATCCTGATGGCATGAAAATAATATTTCATAATGGATGGTGGCATGGAAACAATACCTGTTTTTATCGCTTTATAGATGACAATTTTACAGTAATTGTATTGGGCAATCGATTCAATAAAAATATTTACCAGCAACCGCTAAAAATTTACAACATCATAATGGGTTCAAAAAATGCTGATGCAGAATTAGTAGGGGAAGAATAAATTATCCAGTTAAAATTTATTTATTTTTTGAGATTTGGTTAAAAAAACGAATAAGTAAATAAATCATTAACTCGACAAACAATTCATAAACTTAGAGATAAGCATAATCGCTCAAATACTCATAGTAGGTAGTTAGTTTCCCGTTTTCACAAACAGTCGCTCGTTCAATTACGCCACTTCGAGTACCAGAAATTAAATCGGGTAAAATATACGTTTGTAAAAAACCACCAAAATACTTTGAGGCATCTCGAGGTAATTCATTCGGTAAATTATCTACAGCCATTACATCAATTGTTTCCCTGGTGTTTTGATGTGCAGCCACTTTGCTGAGTGTTTTTCTATTGAAACCATAGGTAGGATCTGCTATGGTTGTAGCGCCTAAATTAATTGGTACAGAACCATTTTCATCGCAGGTAATATCTGCAATAACCGATAAATTAAAACTTGGATTTTGAATGTCATTAACTTCAAATAATCGAGGAATATTTTTATCCCAATAAATGCCATTCATTAAAATATCTGCCTTTTCAGCATATTGCTTAAATAAACAACAATAATTTTCTGGATGAGCATGAAAATCTTCTCTATTATATGAACTGTCATCTTTTCGACCATATAAATCTCGACCTTTTAAATGTGTAAAAACAGGGTATTCATAATTTTTATTTAAAAAATCATCTTGATCAACTTCAGCAATATCTAAATACTGTAAAATATCTAAAACCCCAGTTGCTACTCGACCTGAGCCGGTGACTACTATTTTTATATAGGGTAGAAAAAAGTTTTCATACGATTCTTTAAGTTCTAGGAAATTTTTTAAAGTATGTACTGGTTTTAAATTAAACAATTCGAATTTCTTGCCATATTCTAATAAACCATTATGTGCACCCACAACGCCTGCCCAATATCCAAAACCTACCACTCGATGTCCATCATCATGCGTTAAACATTCATAATCAATCAATCGAATATTTTTTTCGATCAATGCTTGCATCAACTTTTTATTATAAGGTTGCGCTTTTTTTGTGTGTGAAAAAAATAAGTAGGTTTTATTCGGAATTAAGGTATCAATTAACGCCTCTTTTACGCCAAAAATAATGTCACAATCTGTTAATTCTTCTTGCAACGTTAATCCTTGCTCACGGTATTCAATATCTTGAAAACAACGAATAGGAGAGGGTTGAATGATAAATTTCACCTCAGGATATTGTACTTGAATTTCTTTACATTGTTTAGGTGAAAATGGCGTACGATTATCTTGCGGTGTTTTGCCTTCTCTTACAATTCCTATTCGTATCATTGCATAATTATTTTAAGGATTGCAAATATAAGTAAAACACGATGGACTATTTTGAATTGTTTGGGTTACCCGTTTCGCTTAAGGTGAATAAAGTGTATAATTTAAAGAAATATTATCAGTTGAGTAAAGAATATCATCCTGATCATTTTTCATTAGAAAATTTGAGCGCGCAAGAAAATGCGTTGATGATGTCATCAGAAATAAATAAAGCTAAGAAAATACTTGACCATGCAGATCATCGTTTAGCCTATTACTTAACTACAAATAATCTAATTAAGCCAGAGGAAAAATATGCTTTGCCTCCCGTTTTTTTAGCAGAAATGATGGATATTAATGAAGAACTCATGGAACTAGAATTTGATAAAGACGTATCTAAATTAGCAGGAATTAAATCGGCTATTTTAGAAAAAGAAAGTTTGCTTTTTGAAGAAGTGAACCTATTTTTTGAAATGGATGAACTCAAAATTTTTGATAACGATAACTTTAAACTAAAAGACTATTACTACAAGAAAAAATATTTAAATAGAATTTTAGAAAGATTAAATGAAATGATGTAATATTGCAATCCGAACAAGCGCTCAGATGGCGGAATTGGTAGACGCGCTAGACTCAAAATCTTGTATTCGCAAGGATGTGCAGGTTCGATTCCTGTTCTGAGCACTAAGCCCCATTTTTTGGGGTTTTTTTATGCCCTGTAAACCCTATAAAACCTACATTCTTTGTTTTTGCTTAGTTTTTATTTTCCCTTATTTTCTCATTTTTTGTAACTCTATTGTTACTTTTAGGAGTTACAATGTTGGATTTTGTGTACATTTTTCAAACAAAAGCAAATAAAAACAAACTTTAAAATTGATTGTAGCCTATGGATCGAAAATATAGTTTTGCTAATTGATTATTTTGAAAAAGTAGATTTTCCAAAAGGTCCTATAAATTTGACTCCTTCAATAACTATAAACGATATTCAAAAGTTTTTAGAAAGTCACTTTTTTACATTGTATGCTAATGAAGGCAATCAATTATTTTTTCCATACTGGCAAAGATTATATTTATTTAAGGACCATTGCGAACATTTGCGAACAATAGCGAAGGAATAATCTACTTTAAAATAACGTGAAAGTAACGTGAAAAATAGTGAAAATACAGTGAGAATACAACGTAAATAAAGAACAAAAACAGAACAATAAAATTTTACTTATTAGCTTGTAAATTGTTAAAAATTTTAATTGTAATTTATATTTTATATTTTTGGGCTATGAAAAACTTCTTTTTTATCATTTCACTTGTTTTTTTTACATCATGTACAAAAAAACATACTTATATCTGTACTGAAATATACAATGATGGATATTCAACCCCTACAATTACTGAGACTACTCATACAGGGTGGACTTCAGATGATGCCACTAAATATGAAACCCGTTCATATATGGTGTTTAATAATGGCAAGGGATTAAGACGAGTAATTTGTAGTATAAAAAATTAATTAACCTATTTAAATATAACTTTTAATACAGAATTTAAAAAAGGTCCTATGAATTTGATGAATTATTTAATTAATAAGATTTTATATTCAAAAGCGGAGCTATTAAACCAATACCAAAAAAATAAAAGTTATGATGAAAAAGATAATTACACTATTAACAGCTTTATTCTTTGTTTCAAATGTTTATGGACAGACGCCAAATGAATACTTTAACCGAGGTATAGCTAAAGGTGAGTTACAAGACTACAGAAGAGCTATAGCGGATTTTACTAAGGCTATTAAGCTGAAACCGAATGATGCAGGTGCTTATTATAACCGAGGTGTAGCTAAACTTAAGTTAGAAGACTACAGAGGATCTATACCAGATTTTAATAAGGCTATTGAGTTGAATCCGAATTTTGCAGGTGCTTATTATAACCGAGGTGTAATCAAAAATAAGTTACAAGACTACAGAGGAGCTATTGCAGATAATACTAAGGCTATTGAGCTTAATCCGAATCTTGTATTGGCTTATTATAACCGAGGTATAGCTAAAGGTAAGTTACAAGACTACAGAGGAGCTATTGCAGATTATACTGAGGCTATTGAGCTTAATCCAAATTATGCAAAGGCTTATTATGTCCGAGGTATAACTAAATTACTATTAGGACAAAAAGATGGCGCATGTTTAGATTTTTCTAAAGCGGGAGAGTTGGGTTATGGAAATGCTTATGAATCAATAAAAAAGCATTGCAATTAGCCCCAGAAATAGCGGAGGCTTCAAATTTAACTCCTCAAACTATAAGAGTTTATATTAAAAAAGGGAGGATTAAGAGCCAGAGAATAGGTAGACCTATTTTAATAACTGAGAACAATTTAAAGGAGTTTTTAACAATTAATAATAACTAATAAAAATGAAAAAGATAATTACACTATTAACAGCTTTATTCTTTGTTTCAAATGTTTATGGACAGAAGGCAAATGAATGCTTTAACCAAGGAATAGCTAAATATGAGTTACAAGACTACCGAGGAGCTATTGTAGATTTTACTAAGGCTATTGGGCTGAATCCGAATTATGCAGAGGCTTATCATAACCGAGGAATAGCAGAACATAATTTAGAATTCTACCGAGAAGCTATTGCAGATTATACTAAGGCTATTGGGCTGAATCCGAATCGTGCACCTATTTATTATAACCGAGGTATGTGCAAAGCTATTTTAGAAGACTACCGAGGAGCTATTGTAGATTTTACTAAGGCTATTGGGCTGAATCCGAATTATGCAGAGGCTTATTATAACCGAGGTATATCTAAATTACTATTAGAACAAAAAGATAGTGGATGTTTAGATTTATCTAAAGCTGGAGAGTTGGGTTTAGTAAAGGCTTATGAAATAATAAAAAAGCGTTGCAACTAGCCCCAGAAATAGCGAAGGCTTTAAATGTAACTTCTCAGACTATAAGAGTTTATATTAAAAAAGGGAGGATTAAGAGCCAGAGAATAGGTAGACCTATTTTAATAACTGAGAACAATTTAAAGGAGTTTTAACAATTAATAATAACTAATAAAAATGAAAAAGATAATTACACTATTAACAGCTTTATTCTTTGTTTCAAATGTTTATGGACAGACGCCAAAAGAATATTTTAACCGAGCTGTGGCAAAATTAAATTTACAAGACTACCGAGGAGCTATTGTAGATTTTACTAAGGCTATTGAGTTGAATCCGAATTTTGCAGAGGTTTATTTTCACCGAGGTATGTGCAAAGCTATTTTAGAAGACTACCGAGGAGCTATTGTAGATTTTACTAAGGCTATTGGGCTGAATCCGAATTATGCAGAGGCTTATTTTCACCGAGGCGTATCTAAATTACTATTAGAACAAAAAGATAGTGGATGTTTAGATTTATCTAAAGCTGGGGAGTTGGGTTTCGCAAAGGCTTATGAATCAATACAAATGGGTTGCAATTAGCCCCAACTTCTATAAACATTACATTACAGAAGTAGAAATAATAAGAAAGTAATTAGAAAAAGAGCCTTATTGATGTTATAAATTATGTTTAAACATATTGCTTTAAATTCAAGTAATTTTAAACTTTTGTAACTCTATTGTTACTTTATAAATGATAAATGTTGTAAAATCAATGCTTTTAGGCACTTATTTTGTTCCTGTTCTGAGCACTAAACCCCATTTTTTGGGGTTTTTTTATGTCTATTTCTTAAAGCTTGTTGACTCACCAAATTGCTTATTTAGGTTGGTAGGCACCAACCGATAGTAAAGTAAAAAATAATCCATTAACTACTATTTATACGATTCGTGGAGACACGAATCTCAACCTCCCAAAATTAGCCCAACTCTTCAACAGTTTTAGGTTCAATTGTTTTTAATTCGTCGGTAGATGTTTTAGGAATTGAGCTGTCTAAAAATTGTTTTTTGTTGATGAAAATGGCTTCGATATTTTTTAATTCAGCACCAACTTGTATTAAAATATTTTTACGTTTACGGGATGCATTTTCGGCAAAGCCTAAAAAAATCAACAACACACCAATGAACACCACTAAACCTTTAATTGCTAAATTGAATGTTTGTAAATCGCCTTTGTTAGAGATTACTATTTCGTAAGCTTTTTGATTCATTATTTCACCTAAAACATGAAAAGGAAATACGGTATGCATGATGAAAATAAACCCAATAGTCGCAATACCTAATAAATAAAGTGCGTATTCTAAAATAATATCAATGCTAGTTCCTATAAATTTAGAGGCTTTATTTTTATATAAATTTTGTACAATTGGGGAAAGCGTTTTTAATATTTCATTGGCTTCATTCAATTGTTCTGTTGAATTTTGCGGTAATTTGGGTTCTTTTGAAAACAACATAGTAGATAGTTTTAAAGATTGATAACTTTTTTGTTTCTTTGAGCAAATTTATTAAACAAAATGAAAGTAATCTATTTTTCTTTATTCACAGCCAGCCTTTTTTTATTTTCTTGTAAAAATCAACGTGAAAACAACAGTACTTCTGCTAATTCTTTGGGTGATATTCTTCAATCTCATGTTGATACAAGCATATTTGCTGGGGATGATTTTTTTGAATACACCAATGGCGGTTGGTTAAAAGCCAATCCAATTCCGGCTAGCGAATCGGGGTGGGGTATTTTTAATTTGGTAGAAGATGAAAATCAAACCAGAATAAAAACAATAAGTGAAGAAGCAACCGGTGTGCACGCTGCTAAAGGAACTCCAACTCAACAAATTGGTGATTTCTTTTCGAGTGGAATGGATTCTGTTGCTGTTGAAAAAAATGATATCGCTTCATTAAAAGATATTTTTAGTCAAATTAATACTTGTAAAACCACTGCCGATATTATCAATACCATATCTTCTTTACAACAAATTGGCGTTTCTCCTCTTTTTAGTTTGGGTGTAGGACAAGATATGAAAATAAGTGACAAAAACAGGGTTTACCTTGGACAAGGTGGGCTGGGATTGCCGGATAGAGATTATTATTTTAACACCGATGCGCAAACATTGAAAATTAGAAATGAATATCCAAAACATATTCAACGAATGTTGACCATGCTTTACCAAGATAGCGTAAAAGCAAAAACGCAAAGTGAAGCTATTTTAAAATTAGAAACAACTATTGCCTCTGCACATAAAAAACTAGAAGAATTAAGAGATCCTTATGCAAATTATAATAAAATGTCATTGGCACAAGTAAATGCATTGGGCTCAAACTTTGCTTTTGAAAGTCAATTAAAAACATTAAATCTGATAAGTGATTCAATTATTGTTGGACAACCTGTATTTTTTCAAAAAATGAATGGCTTATTAAATACTACGAATGTAGAAACTTGGAAAGCCTATTTAACTTGGCATACCTTAACTTCATTTGCATCTTATTTAAGTTCAAAATATGACAAAGAAAATTTCAATTTTTATTCTGCATTGTTAAGTGGAACTAAAGAACAACGCCCTCGATGGAAAAGAGTATTGAATGCACAAGAAGATGCATTAGGCGATGCACTCGGACAATTGTTTGTGAAACAATATTTTCCTAAAAAAACAAAAGCTCGTTATGTTGACTTAACTGAAAAAATTGTTGAAAGCTACAGAGAGCATATTCAAAAATTAGATTGGATGAGCGACAGCACGAAAGAGAAAGCCATTGTAAAATTAAATGCCATCACAAAAAAAGTAGGCAATCCTTCAACATGGAAAGATTATTCTGCCATGAATATTACCAGAGAATCCTATTGCAAAAACATTATGGAATCCAATAAATGGCATTTTAATTATGAAGCACAAAAATTAAATAAACCAGTAGACAGAAATGAATGGAGCATGACTCCGCAAACTTATAATGCGTATTATAATCCATCAAATAATGAAATTGTGTTGCCAGCAGCCATTTTTACTGCACCAGGTTATAAAGATGAAGATATAGATGATGCTGTAATTTATGGATATGTTGGCGCTTCAACCATAGGGCATGAATTAACGCATGGTTTTGATGATGAAGGAAGGCAGTTTGATGAAAAAGGAAATTTAAAAAACTGGTGGAGCAAAGAAGATGAAGCTAAATTTAAAGTAAAAGCCACTTTATTGGTTGATCAATTTAATAAATACACGGTGTTAGACAGTCTTCATCCAAATGGGAAAGCTACTTTAGGTGAAAACATTGCTGACCTTGGTGGTATCGTCATTGCGTTAGATGCATTTAAAAAAACAAAGCAATTTAAAGAAGGAAAATTAATTGCTGGCTTAACGCCTTTGCAACGCTATTTTATGGGATATGCTTATGGTTGGATGCAAACAAGAACGAAAGAAAAATTAGCAGCTCAATTATTAACTGATGTACATGCGCCCATATTCCTTCGTGTAAATGGACCGATGAGCAATTGTGACGAATGGTATAAAACATTTAATGTAACTGCTCAAAACAAAATGTATAGAGACAGTTTGAGTAGAGTACGAATTTGGTAAAAGCAAATATGCCAGCTATTCGATGTCAGGTAAAAAAAATTGATTTGTAAACAACAATTAATAATTAATCATTGAGAATAATTTTTCTAGGAACACCCGATTTTGCTGTGGCTAGTTTAGATGCTATGGTGCAACATAAATTAAATGTGGTGGCAGTGGTTACAGCACCAGATAAACCAGCAGGTCGTGGCATGAAATTGCAACAATCTGCAGTAAAAAAATATGCCGTAGAACACAATATTCCTGTACTTCAACCCGAAAAATTAAAGAGTGCAGAATTTTTAAATGAGCTAAAAAGCTATAACGCAGATTTGCAAGTTGTAGTTGCTTTTAGAATGTTGCCCGAAGTAGTTTGGAACATGCCTGCATTAGGAACAATAAATGTGCATGCCTCATTATTGCCAAATTATCGAGGTGCTGCGCCAATTAATTGGGCCATAATTAATGGAGAAGGAGAAACGGGTGTGACTACTTTTAAACTCAAACATGAAATTGATACAGGCGATATTTTATTACAAGAAAAAGTAGAAATTACTGAAACCGACAATGCAGGAATTTTGCACGATAAACTAATGATAACCGGTGCTCATTTATTGGTAAAAACAATTAAAGAACTTCAAAATAATACATTAAAAATAAAACCACAAACAAGCCTGACAGCTGGCATTGAACAACAGACATCGCTCAAACATGCGCCTAAAATTTTTACAGAAACATGCAAAATAGATTGGTCAAAAACTACTGCGGAGGTATATAATTTAATAAGGGGTTTATCTCCTTATCCTGCAGCCTTTACAACAATCAACGACAAAAAAATGAAATTATTTGATGTCGAAAAAATAATTGAAACCCACATTTTTGAACCTGGAAAAATAGAAACAGATCATAAAAAGTGTATTCAATTTTATTGTGCAGATGGATATATTTCAGTAAAAAAGCTACAGTTAGAAGGTAAAATACAAATGTTAGTTGAAGACTTTTTAAGAGGGAATAAAATATAGCGATTTAAAAAAAGTGCAGCATTTAAATTCAAACTTAATTAAATAAAATAACTTCTTTTAAAATATATTCCGCTTATTACAAAATAGAAAAAGTATCCTTGTCCTTTGCAAATGGAAATTGATTTCGTACGGATTCAATCTCACTTTTTTGAATGGTATAGTATAAAAAATCTTCATCATTTTCTTTTGAAATGACTATTTCTCCAAGAGGATTTATGATGCAACTATCACCACTGTATTTGATTTCATTACCATCTTCTCCTACACGATTACAAGCAATAACAAAGCATTGATTTTCAATTGCACGTGCTTGAAGCAGTGTTTTCCAAGCATGACTTCGACGCGCTGGCCAATTGGCAACATACAACAAAATATCATATTCGTTTTCAGTAGCTAATCGACTCCAAATAGGAAATCGTAAATCATAACAAACTTGTGTATTTATTTTTATTCCTTTTACAGAGGTAATTAATCGTTTATTTCCTGCCGAAAAATGCTTGTCTTCCTCAGCATACGAAAACAAATGATGTTTATCATAAATGCCAAATTCGCCATTGGGCAACATCCAAATTAAACGATTAAAATACTGTTCATTCTCTTTGATAATTATACTTCCAGTTAATACAATTCGTTTTTCAATGGCTATTCGTTTCATCCATTCTACTGTTTTGCCATTCATTTCTTCAGCTAATTGAGTAGGATTCATGCTAAAGCCCGTGGTAAACATTTCTGGTAAAACAACCAACTCGGTGCCTGCTTTCACTTGCTCTATTTTTTCTTCAAACATATTTAAATTAGCTTGATGATTTTCCCAATGCAAACAACTTTGAATGATACAAACGTTTAATGATGACATTTAATTTAAGTTTAAGGATTTTTTAAAGTGTAATTATAAAAGTAAGAAATTATATTTCATTCTTCAAAAAATTGTTGATGTATTCATATTCAAAACCTTTTTGTAACAAATAATTTTTAATTTTTGTCATTTTAATAAACTTGTTTTTTTCTGATTTTAATTCGGCCAATTTTTTCAATCCATGATGTTCAATTGCTTGTAAATATTCATCTTCATCAATTTCTTTCATGGCTTTTTTAATGCAGTAAGCTGAAACTTGTTGCAGTTTTAACGCATGAATAATTTTATTTCGACCCCATTTTTTAATTCTAAATTTTCCTCTTGCAATAGCACAAGCATAGCGCGCTTCATTTAAAAAATCTTCTTGTATGAGTTCTAAAATATAGCGTTCTAAATCATCACCATAAATTTGCATCGACAATAATTTGGTGCGCACTTCCTTATGACTTCTCTCTTGATAAGCACAATATGATTTTATTTTTTCAAGAATGCTGTTGTCCATTTTTTTGAGTTGTCAGATGTCGGTTTTTTTGAAAAATAGTATTGATTAAATGGATTAATATGTTGAATTTGCCGTAAACTGAAAACAGTCATCCGACAACTTTTTTTATACAATTCTCAATTTAGCATAATTCAACATTATTTTTTTAACTCCATTCGGACCAAAATCGATGTTGGCAATTTTATTAGCAACAGGACCTTCTAAAGTCAACACATTTCCAAAACCAAATCGTTGATGTTCCACTTTGTTTCCAACTTCTAAAATACTGGTGTCTGATTCCACAAAATTTGTAGAGGCTTTATGTTCCACAGCAATTGTTTTGGAAGGCATTTTCTTTTGTTGAATTTCATTTCGTTCTTCAGATGGTTTATTAAATATTGTGCGCTGTTTAGGTTTTGATGTTAAATTAGCATCCACTAAATCAGTTGGCAATTCATCTAAAAAACGACTTGGATCATTTTGAACTAAACTTCCAAATCGATAGCGATTATTTGCATAACTAATCCATACTTTTTCTTTGGCTCGAGTTACAGCTACATAAAATAATCTACGTTCTTCTTCTAAATCTTCACGATCATACATGCTCATGCTGCTTGGAAAAATATTTTCTTCCATACCAACTACAAACACACAAGGGAACTCCAAGCCTTTAGAGGCATGAATAGTCATTAATTTTACCACATCACTGTTTTCTTCATCGTCTTTATCCGCATCGGTTAACAAGGTAATTTGTTGTAAATAGCTTCCTAAAGTACGTTCTATTACTTCGCCATCTTCATCAGGAGTTTCAGTAAATTCTTTAATAGAGTTTAATAACTCTTGAATATTTTCATATCGTGCCAAACCTTCTACCGTTTTATCCGAATGAAGGTCTTGAACCATGCCGCTGTATTTACCTAATTCTGCAGCTACTTCATAGGCATTTTTTTTATCAATAATGCCCTGAAAATTTTTCATCATAACTACAAAATTTTCTATGGCAGATAGGGTAGAGCCTTTAAAACCATAAAGATTGGCTTCACAAATAATTTCCCAAAACGATTTGTTTTGCTCTTGCGCTAATAATGAAATTTTATTGATGGACGTATTTCCAATTCCTCTTGCAGGATAATTAATGATTCGTTTAATCGCTTCTTCATCTTGTGTATTGACTAACACTCTCAAATAGGCAACATAATCTTTAATTTCTTTTCTGTGGTAAAATGAGAGTCCACCATAAATTTTATAGGCAATATTTAACCGTCTTAATGATTCCTCAAATGCCCGACTTTGCGCATTGGTACGATATAAAATGGCAAAATCTTTGTTGGGATGATGATAACGTAATTTATTTTCGATGATCGCATCTGCTACAAATTTACCTTCATCATTATCAGTAAACGTACAAACTAATTTTATTTTTTCACCCAACTCTTTATCCGTCCAAAGCTCTTTGGGAATTTGATTGGCATTGTTAGCTATAATTTGGTTTGCTGCATCTAAAATCGTTTTAGAACTTCTGTAATTTTGTTCTAATTTAATGACTCTTACATCATCGTAATCTTTTTGAAATTGAAAAATATTTTCCATCGTTGCTCCCCGAAAAGAATAAATACTTTGCGCATCATCACCCACCACACAAATATTTTCATTTAAAGCCCCTAATAGTTTGATAATATGATATTGTGCCAAGTTAGTATCCTGATACTCATCAATCATTACATATCGAAATTTATGTTGGTATTTTGCCAATGATTCAGGAAAATTGGTCAACAAAATATACATGTTTACCAATAAATCATCAAAATCCATTGCCCCATTTTTAAAACAGCGCTTGCTGTAGGCTTCAAAAATTTCACCAATCATAGGTCTGTTAGAACGAGCATCTTCTTGCTGAACACTTTTGTCATTTTGGTATTCGCGCCAAGTCATTAGGCTATTTTTTGCAGAAGAAATACGACCATAGATATATGCAACTTTGTAGTGTTTTTCATCTAAATTTTTTTCTTTTAAAATAGATTTTAATACACTTTTGGCATCATCGGTATCATATATGGTAAAATTGTTTGGATACCCCAATTTTTCAGCATCGCTGCGCAAAATTCTTGAGAAAACAGAGTGAAAAGTACCAATATATAAATTACGAGCTTCATTATTGCCCAACATGTGTTCAATTCTTTCCTTCATTTCTTTAGCTGCTTTGTTGGTAAAGGTTAGCGCTAAAATTCTGAAAGAATCAACTCCTAAATTAATTAAATGACCAATTCGAGTAGTCAACACTTTTGTTTTGCCCGAGCCAGCACCAGCCACTATCATCAAAGGTCCTTCGGTATGTAATACAGCCTCTCGTTGTTGCTCATTCAACGGCACTAAATAATCTTGCATGTAGCAAATATAAGGTAGAGTTGCTCGTGGTTTGAAGTAAGTTATTAGATATTTTTTCAGATAGTTGGAAATAGGATTGATGCGTTCATAAATCGGGTGTATTCATTTTTTAAACATAATATAATATATGGTTTAAACTATATTTTTTAAAAAATGTATTGCTATTTAAAATTTCATTTAATTCATTTTTTATATTCAATTCATTCAATAATTTTTAAAAGAATAGAAGATATTCTATGGCTACTTTTTTGAACTTTAAAATTTGCTCGTAAAAAACATGCAACTTTAAAAACTTATGGCTATTTTTAACTTTTAAAATAAAAACAAATACAATGGCATATAATTTATTGAAAGGGAAAAGAGGAATTATTTTTGGAGCATTAGATGAAAAATCAATGGCATGGCAAATTGCATTAAAATGTCATGAAGAAGGCGCAACCTTTACGTTGAGCAATGCACCAATTGCATTAAGAATGGGAAAAATAAATGAATTAGCAACTACTTGTGGTAATGCAACGGTGATTGGTGCCGATGCAACTTCACTTACCGATTTAGAAAATGTATTTTCTCAATCAATGGAAATATTGGGTGGAAAAATTGATTTTGTTTTACACTCAATTGGCATGAGTCCAAATGTGCGTAAAAAAGTTCCTTATGACGAAACAAACTATGATAATTTCTTAAAAACGATTGATATTTCTGCATTGTCATTTCATAAAGTAATGCAAACGGCGATGAAGTTGGATGCATTAAATGAGTGGGCATCTGTAGTTGGATTGTCTTATATTGCTGCTCAACGTGCTTTTCCTGGATACAATGATATGTCGGATGCGAAAGCATTATTAGAAAGTATTGCTCGTACATTTGGTTATCAATATGGTTTCAAAAAGAAAGTTCGTGTAAATACGATTTCACAATCACCAACATTAACTACAGCAGGAAGTGGGGTAGAGGGCTTCAACGCTTTTTTCCATTATGCCGAAAAAATGTCTCCATTAGGCAATGCAAATGCTGAGGAATGTGCAAATTATTGCCTTTCATTATTCAGTGATTTGACCAGAAAAGTAACGATGCAAAACTTATTTCATGATGGAGGATTTTCATTCACAGGTGTTAGTGAATCTGTGATTAGAGATTTTGATATTCAAGATTAATAAATTAAATAACAAATAAAAAAGAATAATGCGAAAGTGTTATTCTTTTTTTTAAAGAGAACTATTTTAAATTCAGAATTAGGTTTATAAATTGTGATGAAAAAAAGTGGTTTGTAGTTCTATCGATAAAATTCTACATAAGTAAAAAGTTTAAAATAAAAAAAGTGATGAATAATCATTCATCACTTTTACAATTTTATAGTTAATAATAATCAACCATTAATAATTAACAACGCTTCCTTAATTCTTTTTACTGCTTCTTTCAACGTATCTAATGAAGTAGCATACGAAATTCTAAAGCAATGTGGGTCACCAAAAGCATCGCCTGTAACGGTGCTTACTTGTGCTTTGTCTAATAAATACATACAAAAATCTTCGGCAGTATGAATATTACCTTTACCTAAATAATATTCGATATTAGGGAAAACATAAAATGCTCCGGGAGGATTATTTACTTGAAAACCTTTTATTTCACGTAGCGCAGCAACTAAATAATCTCTGCGTTCTTTAAATGCATCTTGCATCATTTGCGTCGGTTTCATGTCGCCATTTAAGGCAGCCACACCAGCTTTTTGTGCTATTGAATTTGGACCAGAAGTTGATTGACTTTGTAATTTTTCACAAGCAGTAATAATTTCTTTAGGTGCTGCCAAAAATCCTAAACGCCAGCCCGTCATGGCAAAGCCTTTAGAAAAACCATTGACAATTAACATTCTGTCTGTCAATTCAGGAAACTGTGCAATGCTTTCATGTTTGCCTACAAAATTTATGTGTTCATATATTTCATCCGAAATAATAAATATGTTTGGATGTTTTACAAATACATCAGCCAATCCTCTTAATTCCTCTTTAGAATAAATAGAGCCAGTCGGATTGCAAGGCGATGAAAACATAAACAATTTTGTTTTTGGAGATATTGCAGCCTCTAATTGTTGTGGAGTAATTTTAAAATCATTGTCAAAAGCACCCGAAATTTGAACTACAGTTCCATCTGCTAATTTAACAATGTCGGCATAAGTTACCCAAAATGGAGTTGGAATAATCACTTCATCACCTTCATTAATAATACTCATCACCGCATTAAACAAACATTGTTTTGCACCTGTAGAAATCATTACATTTTCTACCTTAAAATCCAAGTTGTTATCTCGTTTAAATTTATCACAAATCCCTTGACGTAAATCAGGAAAACCAGCCACAGGTGGATATTTAGTAAAGCCATCGATCATGGCAGTATTGGCAGCATCTATAATATGTTGAGGTGTTTTAAAGTCGGGTTCACCTAAGCTTAAATCGATGATGTCTTTACCTTGAGCCCTCAATTCACGGCTTAATTTTGCCATTTTAATGGTTTGAGGCTCTTCTATTTTTGTTAGACGCTTTGCTAATTCCATAACTTCTATTTTTAATTAGAATGCTTTTCATTTTATTAATAAAAAGCAAGGTGTAAACTTAAAATTATTTTTTGAAAAAGTAGGATTAAATTATAGAACCTTCCTTTAGAGAGGACAGGGATGCTTGAATATTATTTATCTATCAACGTTAATAAAACTTGCAACAGTCCGATAATAAAGCCTAAAACAGCACCAATGATTTCTACAAATTTGAATTCTTTGCTCATAATCGCCATTAAAATTTCTTCTAATTTATCAGAACTAAATGCTTGAACTTTTTCGGTAACTATTTTTTCAATATTTACCTCATTAGAAATATTATTCGTCATGTTGCTAACCAAAGTTGGAAACAATACTTCAAATTCTTTTACAATCCCTTTTTTAATATTATCCAACGTATTGCCGGTAATAAACATAGACAATAATGGAATTTCTTCTTTTAATTTTACATCAATAAATTGGTTTACATGCAATTCAATGGTTGGTAAAAGTTTTTCTAACGTTTGAGGAGAATTTATTTTTGAAGCGATATCATCAAATGAAATTAATTCTTTTGAAACCAATTGACCCAATTTTTCGGCAAATTGAGCTTGACGTTTTGGGAAAATACCTTGTAGTTTAAAACCAAGAATATTTTTTTCTAATCGAGGATGAAAAAGCATTTTAATCGCAATCCAGTTGGTAAACCAACCAATAAATGCAGAAATAAATGGGAGTGTGTATAAAAACATAATAATATTATTCTACTGGGGTTTTTTCGTATTCAGTACTCGCTTGTTCAATGTATTTACGTTCATTCAAAATATATTTATTGCCTTTCGCTAAAAAATGAACTTTTAAATTTTCGATAGAAATAGGGGCTCCGTCAGCTAAATCGGCAATGTTTGAATATCGAATATCATGCCCATCAATAATAATAATCATACCAGAGCCAATGGCTTCCATAAAGTTTCCATCGGTTATTAAAAGGCCGGTATCTTCACCCAAGCCAATGCCAATGCAAGAAGGATTGGCAGCTACAGCTTGTGCTAATCTTCCAAAACGACCTCGTTTATCAAAGTGAGAATCAAAAATTACATCTCCCATAAAAGCCAAGCCTGTAGTTACTTTCACAGCGCCTTTTAAATGTGCATTTGCAGCATTGCCTTCATAAATCATGGTATTACTCATTGCCATTGCACCTGCACTGGTACCAGCTAAAATAAAGCCCTCATCATTTATATATCTGTCTTGTAAAATTTTATAAATTTCGGTTCCACCAAAAATAGCTGTTAAACGCATTTGATTTCCGCCACTCATCATCACACAATCTGCTTCTTTAATTCGTTGAATGTATTCTGTTTGTGAAGCATCTTCTCGGTTTCGAATATGAATTATATCTACGTTGGTACAATGTAATTTATTAAAGGCATCTAAATAATTTTCTCCAACTTCAAAAGGTATCATTGACGCAGTTGTAATTACTTCAATTCTGCTACTTACACCGTGTTTTGTTTCATTTACAATTCTTCTTAATATTCCTTGTTCAAAAAAATTTAAATTATTTCGTTGTATAAATCCTGTTTCTAAGTCAGTTCCTTTGTCTTCAGCTCCTCCAATCGGAATTAGTTTGCCTTTAGGTATTATCATTCTGTTAAATAAATAGAGCGCAAATATAAACCAACTTTCTAAATGGTTTCTTATTGTTAGGAATTCGTGCAGAAGTAATAAATATAGTATTCTTAATCGTATTCTTAGTTAATGCAAGTTTTTTCACATATATTCCCATAATTAATATTATGTTAAGTAATAAATTGATAAGATACTTTAGCATCTCTATCACGTTGTTGTGTAATTAATAATTAATATTACATTTGTAGAAATTATATAAATGGATATTATCATACTCTTTTTTTTAAGCAAATACATCTATAAAAGCGCTACAAAAAAAGGGTTACCTCCTATTAATTGGATTTTGTATTTTATTGCTCTTTGGTTTTTTGGTTTTTTTATTGGAATAAATATTGCATCTCTATTTTATATATTTGATAAGGATAATATATTATCTATCACTCCATTTGCTTTAATATCATATCCATTTGGATTTGCTGGATTTCATTTTATAAAAAGCATCTTAGATAAAAAATCAGATTTAAATAAAAAGGATACTACAACATTCAAATAATATTAAAAAAAACAAAATACATGAACTTCATCTTATTTGACGACGAACGATACGATAACTTTTTACCATTAACACACACCCGACCGGTTTCAGAAATGCGCTGTGGTATTTTAACGATTGCTCAAAAATGGGAACATCATTTACCCGAAAAAGTAAGTTATAAAACGGCTCCTCATCTTCAAGAAAAATATCCTTTTACTGTAAAGGAAGATAATGTATTTATCAACAGTGGATTGTTTCCTTCTAACGAATTATTGGAAGCTATTTCAAATTTAAAAATTGGTCAACAACTGCATAAAGACAATACCCTATTAGCATATCGTTGCAATTTAGAAGAGGCTGAACGGTTTGATTATGAAGTAAATGCTGAGTCTATTTCATTTGATTATGACGTAAAAATGCTTGCTCAGTTATGGGAAATTTTCAGTTTAAATGATTGGGCTATTAGAGACGATTTTGAACGGGTAACAAATGGAAGAAATTCCTATGCACTTAATTCAACAAATACATTAATTGGTAATCAAATTTTTATTGAAGAAGGTGCAAAAGTAAATTGCAGTATTTTGAATACGGATGCTGGCCCTATTTACATTGGTAAAGATGCTGAAATTATGGAAGGTTGCATCATAAGAGGTCCGTTCGCATTAGGGAATCATGCGGTTTTAAAAATGGGCGCAAAAATATATGGTGCTACAACAATTGGTGATGGTTGCAAAGTGGGTGGTGAAGTAAATAATGCTGTTTTATTTGCAAACTCTAGCAAAGCACATGATGGTTTTTTAGGAAATGCAGTTTTAGGTGAATGGTGTAATCTAGGAGCGGATACCAATAATTCGAATTTAAAAAATAACTACGAAGAAGTTAAACTGTGGAGTGAAACTAAAAAAACATTTGTAAAAACTGGAATGCAGTTTTGTGGTTTAATTATGGGTGACCATTCTAAATCAGGTATCAATACGATGTTTAATACGGGCACTGTTGTTGGAGTGAGTTGCAATATTTATGGGGCAGGTTTTCCAAGAAATTTCATTCCTTCGTTTAGTTGGGGCTCTGCAAATGGGTTTATGGAATATCAATTAAATAAAGCAGTAGATACAGCCAGCAGAGTGTTTGCTCGTCGCAATATTCCGTTTGATGAAGTAGAACAAAAAATTATGAACCACGTTTTTGAAGCAACCAAAGCACAACGAAATTATTGAGGAGTTGATAAAATATTAAAAAAAAATCCCGAATTTAATTCGGGATTTTTTATGGATTCTAAAAGATATATTATTTTTTAGCTTCAGGCATCATTAATGCATGTAACACATTTGGTGAATTCAAATATTTGTTTGCTAATTTTGTTAAGTCAGCTGCAGTTACTGCTTTTAAACGAGTTTCGTAGTTTAATATATTTTCATAAGGTAAGTTATATTGTTGATATTTACTTAATGATCCTAACCAAAAACCATTTGTTTTTACCCCTACTTTATATTTTTGCAAAGCAGTTTCGTGCGATTTTACTAATTCATCTGCACTAATATTATTTTCTTTTTTACAATCATT
This sequence comes from Chitinophagaceae bacterium, assembly GCA_044353665.1. Classification (GTDB taxonomy): domain Bacteria; phylum Bacteroidota; class Bacteroidia; order Chitinophagales; family Chitinophagaceae; genus OLB11. The sequence continues at coordinate 20,920 of JBILBN010000042.1, forward strand.
TAAAATTTCCCCAAAAGCAACTTTTACTTTCTCCGCATTTTCTGGTCCGCAAGGCAAATAACTTTGCATCGAGAATTTTTCTTTCGGAAATTTTGATAAACGCATCCCTACCCCACCACTGTAAATGGCTGCCATTTTTTCTCTAATAATATCCGTAATTCTGTTATTAATGACTTCTGCTAATAAATTTAAGGCCAATTCATCATTTTGAACATACGGTGTATAAAAATAAGCCATTTCATTGACCATGCT
>JBILBN010000101.1:0-6662 GCA_044353665.1 Chitinophagaceae bacterium
TTGTCCTGGTTTCAATCGAATAAAATCATTGCAATTCAGTTCAAATTTTTCTTCGTTCAAATGAAATTGAGTACAATATAAGTTGAATTGTTGATGAATGATTTCAGCGATGTTTCCTTCGCCTTTTATTCGAACTCCAAAACGTTTATCTTCTACATTTCCACCATGACAATCGGCAATCATATTCCATACTTTTTGCGCTCGATCAGGAAAATGTAAGCTCAGCCAATTTTGAAAAATAGGACCAATGGCACCGTTGAGTCGAACTATGGTATAACCAGCCGTTTTTGCCCCTGCTAATGATGCTCGACGCAATACTTCATACATGTGGGTGTCATTAATGCCAGGAATAATGGGCGCATTCATTACGCCTGTATGAATGCCGTGTTTAGATAAGGTTTCAATTATTTTTATTCGATCTACATATTTAGATGTTCGAGGTTCTAATTTTCTACGAAGCTCTTCATCCATCGATGTAATAGAAGTATACACCGACACTAAATTATGCTTTGCTAATTCTTGCAGAATATCTAAATCACGAAGTATGAGTGAGTTTTTAGTGATGATACCAACCGGATTTTTATACTCTAAACAAACTTCTAAAATTTTACGAGTGATTTCCATTTTTCGTTCAATGGGTTGGTAACAATCGGTATTTCCTGAAAGTGAAATTGGGGTTGGAACCCATTTTTTACTACTCAATAAATTACGCAATAATTCTGGCGCTCTTTTTTTAATAACTATTTTACTTTCAAAATCGGTACCAGCACTAAAACCCCAATACTCATGTGAGTTTCGAGCATAGCAATACACACAACCATGTTCACAACCCTGATACGGATTTAAGGAATAGGAAAAAGGAATATCGGGGCTAGTTACTCTATTTAAAATGGTTTTGCCTTCTTCCAAAAAGAATTCAGTTTTTATTTTCTCTTTTTCCCAATCATCAATTGCTTCAGGATGCTCAATGGCATAGCTTTTTATATCAAATTGATTCGCAGGATTGATTTGTGCTCCTCGTCCTTTTTGTAATGTTGTGTTCATTGCAATTGCATTCATTTCATAAAAGTAGAATAGGGGTGTGTAAAGAGTTTGCGTAGGTAGGTTTTTAAATAAAAAAAGCCAGACATAAATCTGGCTTTTAAATATGGAGGAAGATAAAAATTATCTAATTCTTTTTTCTTTGATACGAGCAGATTTACCTTGAAGACCACGTAAGTAAAATAATTTAGCTCTACGAACTTTACCTACTTTGTTTACTTCAATGCTCTCAATGTTAGGAGAGAATAAAGGGAAATTACGCTCTACTCCAATGTTATCACTCATTTTACGAACGGTAAACGCTTGGGTAGCACCAGTTCCTTGACGTTTGATACATACTCCTTTGAAAGGTTGAATACGCTCTTTGTTTCCTTCTTGAATTTTATAATTTACAGTAATGCTGTCACCTGCTTTAAAGGTAGGCATTTCTTTTACTGAATTTAATTGCTCTTGTACAAATTTTACTGCTTCTTGCATGACTATCGTAGTTTTTCGGATTGCGAAAGTAATCCAATTTTTTATAAAAAAGAAATATATTTATAAAAAATCCCGAATAATCGGGATTTTTTATAACTCATGTTGTTTCTACTATGGGAAAATACCTAATTCCAAGTAAGAAACGCCTACTTTATTGATCGCACTTACAAAAGCAGCACTTCTCATATCGTTTACTTTTTTGTTTTTCATCCACACATCTCTGATTTCGTGGTATGAACCAATCATTGTATCTTCTAAACCTGAGTGTACTAAATCTACCTCATCTGGTCCGTGAAGAATAATTTTCTTTTCAGCAGCTGTAACTCTTTTGCCTGTTAAGCTTTCAATAGAACCTAAAATACTTGAGTTCATATTTTCGCTATACCTTTTTTCCATACGACCATATCGTACGTGGCTTAAGTTTTTCAACCACTCAAAATATGAAACCGTTACACCACCTGCATTAATATACATATCAGGGATTACTACAGTTCCTTTTTTATTTAAAATTTCATCTGCATCAGGTGTTAAAGGACCATTAGCCGCTTCTGCTACAATACGCGCTTTTACACGTGGTGCGTTTTCACCATTGATTACGTTTTCTAACGCAGCTGGTACTAAAATATCACAAGCTAATTCCAATGCTTCTGCCGATTTTTTTAAGTTTTTAGCGCCTGGGAAATTTAAGAGAGAACCTGTTTTTTTACGGAAAGCCATTACTGCTTCTACATCTAATCCTTTAGGATTGTAAATTGCTCCTTCATATTCGGCTAAGGCAATTACGGTTGCACCTCCTTCCATAAAGTATTTAGCAGCATGATAACCTACATTGCCTAAACCTTGAACAACTACTGTTTTATCTCCCATGCCTACAGTCATTCCTAATTTTTTCATTACATCAGTGTCGTTACACATTTCACGCACACCAAAATAAACACCTAAACCAGTAGCTTCAGTACGACCTCTTACACCACCTTGCGTAACTGGCTTTCCTGTTACACAACCTGCTGCATCTATTTCACCTGGGCGTAAACTCATGTAAGTATCAACAATCCAGCTCATTTCACGTGGACCTGTTCCATAATCTGGTGCAGGAACGTCAATACCAGGCCCAATAAAGTTTTTCTTTACTAACTCAGCTGTATAACGACGCGTAATTTTTTCTAAATCATATTCAGATAAAGATTTCGGATTAATTTTAATACCCCCTTTTGCTCCACCAAATGGTACATTTACGATAGCACATTTATAAGTCATTAAAGCAGCCAAAGCCATAACTTCATCTTGGTTTACATCCATACTGAAACGGATACCCCCTTTTACAGGTAATTTGTGGTGTGAATGTTGAACACGATATGCTTCAATAACTTCTACTTTGTTATCGATTTTTACAGGAAATTTCATGCTGTAAATACTGTTACAAGCTTTAATTTGCTCTAAAATTCCTTTGTCTTTAATGTCTGTGAAAGACGCAGCTTTGTCGAAATTACGTTCTACACTTTGAAAAAAACTGTAATGAGCTGGTGTTGCTTTTGTTGTTTTTGATGATTTTGCCATCTTTTTTAATTTTTAATTTTGAATTATGAATTTTAAATTGTGTGCTTATTTTAGTTTATGTTCAGTCTTGTAATTAGTATCAATTTTTGAAACTATTTAATCAACTAATTATTTTTTTTCAAGTGTAGAAAGTTTTTTTTCTATTTTGACCAACATAAAAATAATGCCAGCAAATATAGTGACCAATACCAATACTACAAGGTAAATTTGTCCATTTTGATGTAAAATATTCGCGCTTTCTTTTGGAGAATCAGGCATTTTAGCAAACAATCCTAAAGAAGTAAAAATAAATAGTATAAATAGTTTTATGAATTTCATGTTATATAAATAATTCTGGTTGTTGAAGTTTACGAATACGATAACGAATGTCAAAGATCCAAAGGCCTAAAAGAATCCAACCCAACATTGCAGGAAGTGAAACCAATTTTAATAAATTATCTTGTGTTTTTAAGGCTTCGAAAGGTTTATTGTCTGCACCTGGATGCAACGATGCAAAGTGTGCTGGAACGATATAAACTAACGGGATAATTAATGCAAATGAAAATACATTGTATACTGCCGATAACCGTGCTTTTTTATCTTCTTCTTTAATTGAATTTCTAAGAATGCTGTACGCAAAATAAATGAGTAAGGTTAAAGCCGCACCAATCTGTTTGGGGTCGTTACTCCATGGCTGTCCCCATTGTATTGAAGCCCACTCCATACCAGTTACCATTCCAAAACATCCAAACCAAATACCTGTATTTACAAATTCATTAGATATGACATCATATTTAATAGTTGATTTACTTAAATAAATAATTGAGTAAATAAAGGACATGAAGAAACTAAACAGCATCACATACCACATAGGTACATGATAAAATAAATTTCGAATTGATTCTTTTAATTTGGGTAAATAGGGTATTTCGATAAGAATGCCCATTGTTACAACATATAACAATATAATTACGCAAAGTATTTTCCACCAATATTTTTTGAACATGCTTGAAAATGTGGGTGCAAATATAGTATCTTATTATTTGTTTAAAAAACTAATCTAGATCATATTTTAATCAAATAAAAAAGCACCGAAAAAAAATCGATGCTTTTAATAATTTACTTTTTGCTTATTTATGTAAATTAAAATTTTTCTAAACCAGAGAAAAAGAAGTTTCCTTCAATCATCGCATTTTCATCACTATCACTTCCATGTACTGCATTTTCTCCTAAACTTTTTGCATACATTTTACGAATAGTTCCTTCAGCAGCATCAGCAGGGTTTGTAGCGCCTATTAATGTTCTAAAATCAGCCACTGCATTGTCTTTTTCTAAAATAGCAGCCACAATATGACCACTGCTCATAAACGCACACAATTCGCCATAAAAAGGTCTTTCTTTATGTACTTCGTAAAATTGACCAGCTTTTTCTAACGACAATTTTGTCATTTTCATTGCTTTGATTCTGAAACCAGCTTTATTAATCATCGCTAAAATTCCTCCAATATGACCACCTTGAACTGCATCAGGTTTGATCATTGTAAATGTTAAATTTGACATGCTTTTTTTTTAATTTTATGCAAATGTAATCGCATCAATATCTAATAAAAATTTAGTTTCTGAAAAATGCAAATCATTAACGTTTGCAAACAATATGTATTAATTATGACAAATAGTTGATATTAAAATTGTATTTTAGCAATTGGAAAAACCACATATAAATTAACAATTTTATAAATATGAATACAAACTGCTGGAAAAAAATACTTACTGTGTTATTATTAATGCATTCATTTTATTTGAATGCTCAACATTTTGTTGCTAAAGATGCAGATAGAAATAGAATACATCAAATTATCAATACATATGGTAAATCAGAAATTCCTCTAGAAAAACAAAATGAATTAAATATTTTTTTTAACCAAAATAGCATTTCAAAACCAGAAGCTGCAAAATATGAATATCTATTAAGAGCCTTATTTGATAAAAAAATATTAGTGGACGATTGGCATTTTTATTATTCATTTTTATTGAAAAATTTTTCTGCTAATGAAAAATTTCCAACAACTATTTTGAAAAATCTAAAAAAGTAATTGCAGTATGAGTTTTTTTATAAAATATAGTTGCTTATTTTTTTTATTGTTTGTTTTTCAAAATTCAAGCGCACAAATAATTAATGTCAATAATGTAACTAGATCTGGTTTGTTTTCAACTTGTAGTAATTCTATTCCCACTGTAACCATAAATTATGTGAGTGGAACTGGAACTAGTGTCGTAGGGGGTAAATTAGTGTGTAATGATCCATGTGGTACAACTACTTTACATGTTGTAATATCTAATATACAATGGGAGCAGCAAAATGCCGAATGGTTGCATGGGATTTTTTTTCCTGTAAATGCTGGCTATACAGTTACAGGAATAGCCATACCTGCTGGTTTTGTTACTTATAATGGAGGTTGTACAGGATTGTGCCCTGTAGGAGTTACAGCAGGCCCTGGTTTTTATTTTGATAATTCATCTGGCAATACTTGTTGTGGCTCAATTTCAGCAAATGACGGTTTGCCATGTAATAATTATGGGGATCCTACATTAGATTGCGGTAGCACATTTTCATTAAATTTTAATCTGACATTTTGTAATTCAACACTCACAACAGCATCTGAAACGTTTACCCTTAAAGGTACTTCTGATGGAGGAACGGGTTGCTATAGTGTTAATAATTTTGCTTCGCATACAATATCGTTTACCATAAATACTCTTCCATGCAATGCAATATATAATACAGCTCCTTCAGCCTCTATTCCTTCAAGAAATTGCGTTGGCAATAACATTTCCTATACATCTGTATTAACAGGTGGATGTGGGAGTAGTTCAACGATTAGCTGGTATAATGCACCAGTTGGTGGAAGTTTAGTAGGACAAGGTTCTCCTTTTAATTATACACCTTCAAATGGGGCTTGTCCTTCTGGTACTACTTTATACTCTTCATGTTGTCCTTTAGGTTCTACTACTTGCTTGTCAAGGACCCCTGTATTAATTCCCGGTAGTTGTAATGTACTGTCATTGATAAATATTACGCAAACTGCAAATACTTGTTCTACGCCAGGAAGTATTACAAGTGTCAACTTATTAAATGCACAAGGCCTCGTAAATTATGTTTTAAATCCTGGTAATATTTCAAATAATACTGGACAGTTTACCAATTTAACTTTACCTAGTTATACGATTACTGCAACTGATGCAGGTAATTGTAAGGTAAGTTCAATCGTCAATTTTAACTCTTTGCCAGTTATTGGATTATCCATTTCTTCAATAGTTAATTCAACATGTGCTTCTCCAAATGGAGGTTCTTGTATAGTATCTGCAAGTGGTGGAATAGGGCCATATAGTTATTCAATTTCACCTTCTGCAACACAAACAGCTGCTGGTGTTTTTACAGGGATGTCGAATCAGACATATACCATTACTGCAAGTGACATTAATAATTGCACCACAACAAGTACAATCCAAATCATTACACCGAATGGTCCAGTTTTTTCGACACCAATAATCATCCCGATTAGTTGTTTTGGCGGTAATAATGGACAAATAACACAAACTGCAACAGG
>JBILBN010000043.1:0-21120 GCA_044353665.1 Chitinophagaceae bacterium
GATAAAATTCTTCAACATGATATCTAAAGTGATCTGGCTCTATCAAATTCATGAATTTATCCTCAAAACAAAAAAGTATTTTATAAAATGTAGAGGTGTTGTCGTAATTCACAAAGGAATAATACCCATCTTTTAAAAATTTCAAAGTGTCGTTTACGGTATATTTTTCGCAATATTCTACGTTATCGAGAAACTGCGTTCTGAATGAATCTACATTCGTTAACCGCTCACCTCCAAATGATTTATTGGCGAATGAGCAGCATAAAAAGACAATAACAACTTTTAAAAAATTTTTCACAAAATAAAAACCAAATTTAGAACATAAATTGTTAAAAAATTAAACTATTTGTACTATTTTTTGATTCTACAATTGAATGCTAGCTATATGTGTATTATTTAAAGTAACAATTTATTTATTTTTAGTATTTTCTTCGACATTTAATAAAGCATTTCTATCATAAAAGAAAAATTTAAAATGGAAATCAAAAAAAAACAAAGAAATTAGGATCAAACTCTTTAAAATAGTTGAATCATGAAAATTGCATCAAAAAAATGAAATTCAGGTATTATTTTACTAAAATTGAGTAATTATACTCAATGATATTGAGTATAATTACTCAATATCATTTCAGAAAATTAGATTTCTTTTGCATAAAATTAAAACATGACACATCAAATTTCTGTTGCAAAAGCGAACGATTTAATAGCTCGTTTTGCAGCAAATAAAGAAGCAATCGCTAATGGAGCATTTGCTGATAAAGACGTTTTTTCAAATAGTCAAACATTTGAAATATTATCTGTAGTTACTATGTTAGCACAAACGGGCACTACTGGTTTGAGAGCCTACTTTGGCATGCATGATGAAACAGAAGAAACACCTCGAGAAAAAAGAAATAAAATAGTATTGGTTTTATGTTCTTCTGATATTGATAATAATGATTTAAATCTTGCACCTGGAAATGATTCTAAAAATGTAATTATATTACAAGATGCCATTACTTGCCCACCTTTTTGCCCTAATCCTTCCCAAATCAACAATTTGTAGATTATCTTTGAATCTATGAAACTAATGATCCTGTTAAGCTTGAGTATTTTTTTACCCACCTTGGCAGGATTTTTTTTATTTCTTAAAAACAAAACAATCACTCCTTTTTTGCTTTGTTTATTTTTAGGCTCGATGGTTACTATTTTTCCAATTTTAATTAAAGGCTGTTATTTAATAAATAGTGTTATCAATATCTATTTATTATTTGAGCTCGTACTTTTTTTATTTCAATTTAAAAAATGGGGTTTATTCAAAAATAATTTAAATTTTTATGTGCTCATTTTTTTCAGTATTCTTATTTGGTTATATACTGGAATGTACATTTCAGACATTGGAATTAGAAATACGTATTTCAGGGTATTTTATTCATTTATTCTTGTTTTAAGCGCTACCGATCTCGTAAATAAAATTGCTTTTGAACGAATCAAATTAATGACAGATTATCGCTTTATTATTTGTATTGGGTTTATTATATTCTATTGTTACAACATTATTATTGAAACTTTTAATTCAACGAAATTAGGTTTTTCAATTCAGACTTTTTACAATATATTTATCATCAAAAGTTATTTGAATGCTTTCGTTAATCTACTTTATTTTATCGCACTACTATGCATAGCAAAATCAATGAAACAGAAATCTATTATGTAATTCTCTATGCCTGTCTTCTTTTAGCGATTATTTTATTTTACTTTTTTTATTCTATCGTAAAATATCATAAACGAGATTTGAAAGATAAATTAGAAATAATTTACGGGAAAAATGGCATCTTAGAAGAAGAGAAAAAAAGAATAGGCAGAGAAATTCATGATGGAATATCTTCGTCATTGGCTGGTATTAAATTATTGATAGAAAGCATTGAATCAGAATCTGAAAAAGATCAAAAAAAATTACTGACTATATCCAATAACTTAGATGCTACATTAGGTAATTTCAGATATATCTTAAATGATTTAATGGATATTAATTTAACCAATAAAGATTTAAAAACGTTCTTAATTGACTATGTAGAAAAAATAAATTCAAGTACATATGAAGACCAACTGACCATTAATCATACCATTGAAGATATACCCATACATGATAAAACAAAAGCATTGCATATTTATAGAATTTTTCAAGAAGTAATATATAATGCACAAAAACATTCTAAAGCAACCATTTTAGAAATTGAATGCTTCTCCAGAGAACATGATCTAAACATACGTTTTAGAGATAATGGGCATGGGTTTGATATGAATACAACATTAAATGCAAAGACTGGGATTGGAATAAATAACATTATTTATCGAACAGAGATGTTGAATGGGAAGCCTATCATCCATTCTGAAATTAATAAAGGAACCGAAATAATTTTAAAAATACCAATATGACACAAACCATTTACAACGAAGTGAAAATAATAATAGCCGATGACCATGACATCTTTTTGGATGGTCTAATTTCTATTTTTGAAAAAGAAAAACTGTTTACCATTATTGATAAAGCAAACAATGGTTTAGAGCTTTTAGAATGTTTAAAAACGCATGAACCAGATGTTATTTTAATTGACATACAGATGCCAAAAATGAATGGAATTGAAGCAACGAAAATCATTAAAGAAAAATACCCACATATTGGAATTTTAGCTTTAACATTTAGAGATGATGACGATAGTTTAATTGAAATGATTGAAGCTGGAGCAAATGGATATATAATAAAAAGCGCACATAAAAATGAAATAATAGAAGGCATATCGGCAGTTTACAATGGAAGCAATTTCTATTGCAAAAACATGAATTTGAAATTAGTTGAACTCGCAAAGAAAAATACTTTCAATAGACATAATCGTACATCTAAAGTCATTTTCACAGAAAAGGAATTGAAAATTATTGAATATACATGTCTGGAATTTTCGGCTCAAGAAATTGCTGATCAATTAGGAGGTAGTAAAAGAACCATTGAAAATCAAAAATTAAAAATCCAAGAAAAAATGAATGTACATACATCTGCTGGAATTGCAGTGTATGCGTTGAAAAACAAACTTGTAAAAATTTAATTTAGATATACATTTCTAGAAAAACAAAAAACTTCAATTTCTAATTTATACAGATAGGACATTTTAGAATAAAAAGACATCACTTGTTAATCCTAAAGAGTGAATCGAATTTTTATTGTTATTTCAGCACTATTAAAGCTTTTAATTAGCCATAAAAAAATCCACACGATATGTATGAATTATCCGTTTTTGTGGAGAATACCGGATTCGAACCGGTTACCTCTTCACTGCCAGCGAAGCGCTCTACCAAGTGAGCTAATTCCCCATAATAAAATGTTTAATTTTTGATGATTAATAGACAAATATAGTTTTAAATTATTAATTTGATAATGTATTTTTGAAAGATGAAACAACCCTCTTTTTTCAATCAAATATTACAATATCTTTTTATTAAAAAGAAAGATGCCAATGCACCTAACGCGATGGATATTAAATTTATGCATGGCATGAATCGAATTTCTATATTCATGTTCATATTTGCGATGATCGTGCTTATTTATCGATTATTTTTTAAGCGCTAATGCATAAATCCATTTAGCACTTTCAACACTGGCTTGGCTTTCTTTTAATTCACTTTCTAAAGTTTGGTAGTTTTCAAACAGTATTGTTCTGTATTTTTCATCAAACAATAATTTATCGATTTCATTTTTTAATGAAGTTAAATTCAGTTCGTCTTGTATCAATTCTTTCACACAGGGTTTATCTAATATTAAATTCACCAACGAAATATATTTGATTTTTAGTACTCGTTTTGCTATTTGATATGAAAAATTATTGGCAATATAACAAACTACTTGTGGCACTTTAAACAAGGCTGTTTCTAACGTTGCCGTGCCAGAAGTTACCATGGCCACTTTGGCAACTTTTAAAATATTATACGTTTGATGTTGCACCAATTTGAATGCATAATTTTTCAAAAATGGATCATATACTTCTTTAGATAAATTGGGGGCTTGTGCAATAATGATGGAATAATGATCATATTGTTTTGCGACCTCTAACATAATTGGAAGCATTTTATTTATCTCTTGCACTCTACTCCCTGGCAACAAGGCAATTACGTTTTCTTCTTTTATTGTTGATGCTGTTAAACGTTCTTTAGTAATTTCTTCCGCTGTGGGGTTCCCAACATATCGAATGGGATAGTTCCATTTTGCATAAAATTGCTTTTCAAATGGTAAAATACAAAGCATTTCATCGATGTACTGATGAATGGCATGTACTCTGTTTTCTTTCCAAGCCCAAGCTTTTGGCGATATATAATAGGCTGTTTTGAAGCCTTTTAATTTTGCCCATTTTGCCATGCGTAAGTTAAAGCCTGGATAGTCAACAAAAAGAAGCACATCAGGATTGAAGGATAGTATTTGTTGTTTGGCTTCTTTAAAATGACGAAATACAGAAAATATATTTTTCACGACCTCAATAAACCCCATGAAGGATAACTCCTGAATATGCTTTTTAATTTCTACTCCGGCTTGTTGCATATAATCTCCACCCCATCCTATTATAGCGGCATGCTTATCTATTGCAAAAATTTCTGTAGCCACATGACTGGCATGTAAATCTCCACTTGCTTCGCCAGCTATAATAAAGTATTTCACTGTTTATAAAACATTAAATTTATACAGCACAGCCACCAATGCATAAATAATAATTGATAAAAAAACGCCTTTTAGTGTGGTGTACTGTTTTCTGTTTTTGTAATAAGTAATTAAAGGAATACATGCAATTAAACCTAATGAAATAATTTTAGGAATGATGTAATGATTCATTTTTATCATCAATAAAAAATCAGAAATAGAAATATCATCAGGCATGTATTTAATAACATAAAATAGTAGAATTCCAAAAAGTGGAATGACTATTCCCAAAAACACACCCAATAAAAAATTATCTCTGTTCATATATTAAGATTTTAAAAATTAATCATTAAACATGAATAATTAATCATTTAATTAAAGGCTCCAATAATTCATGCCCTCAATTTTATTTCTGTAAATTCCTTTTAAATCAACTAATAAAGAATTTGGCTTGGTAATAGCGGTAAAATAATTCGTGTCTAAGCCACAATATTCATTGTGATTAACAGCCACTATAATTGCGTTGTAATCATTAGATGTATTTTCTGTTAACCCATACCCATATTCATGCATTAACTCTTCACTATCGGCATGAGGATCAATTACATCAACGTGCACACTGTACCCTTTTAATTCTTTAATTAAATCGGCTACTTTAGAGTTTCTAATATCCGAAACGTTTTCTTTAAACGTGGTACCCATTACTAAAATTTTGGCTTTCGAAATATCAACACCTTCTTTTATAATAGTTTGTATCGTTTTTTTAGCAACGTAGCTAGCCATTTCATCATTGATAATACGACCAGATAAAATAACTCGAGATTTATATCCTAATTGTTCAGACTTATAGGTTAAATAATAAGGATCTACACCAATGCAATGTCCACCAACTAAACCCGGGAAAAATTTCAAAAAGTTCCATTTTGTTCCAGCTGCTTCGAGCACCTCATAGGTATTGATTCCTAATTTGTCAAAAATGATTGACAATTCATTCATTAATGCAATATTCAAATCACGTTGCGTATTTTCAATAATTTTTGCAGCTTCTGCCACTTTAATGCAGCTTGCACGATGAACACCTGCTTTAACAACCAATTCGTAGGTTTTAGCAATATTATCCAACGACTCATCATCGCAACCTGAAACAACTTTAATTACATTTTGTAAGGTATGTTCTTTATCACCTGGATTGATTCTTTCAGGAGAATAACCAATTTTAAAATCTGTATAGCCTTTTAAACCAGATATTCTTTCAATTACAGGCAAGCAATCCTCTTCAGTACAACCAGGATAAACGGTTGATTCGAAAACTACATAATCCCCTTTTTTAACAACCTTACCGATTGTTTCAGATGCTCTTAAAACAGGCGTTAAATCGGGCACATTATGTTCATCTACAGGTGTAGGAACAGCAACTACATAAAAAGTAGCTTCTTTTAATTTATCAAATGAAGTTGTAAACTCTATTGAGGTGCCATCAAATGCATCACTGGTTAACTCATTACTTGGATCAATTTTATTTCGCATCATATCAACTCTTTTTTCGTTGATATCAAATCCGATTACATTTATATTTTTAGCAAATTCTAAAGCAATTGGTAAACCAACATACCCGAGCCCAATAACCGCTAATTTATTTTCTTTACTAATAAGTTTGTTATACATCTATATTGAAATTAAAGTTGCAAAAGTATAAAAATAAATTGATTAATAATTTGTGTACAGCTCTTTACGAGAATAAAAATAATAAAATAATGTGTAGCTAACAATAAAAATACTTGCGATAATAATTAAAGCGAATTCATTGTTGGAGAAATAAACGGCTAGTCCATTAAATAAAATAATTACAGGATAAATGACTAAGGTGGTTAACGAATTATTTTGTCGAGTAATATTTCTAAAAATCAATTGGTGCACATGTTTAGAATCAGGATGTAGTGGAGAAAGTTTATGAATTAATGTTCTACGAGAAAACGAAAAAATGACTTCCCAAACAGGATAAATTAGCGTAACTAAAGCATACCAAGGGGATATTGTTGGATGTCTTTTAACAACCATTATAGTTACTACTGCCAACAAAAATCCCAAACTATAAGCACCTCCATCTCCTAAAAATATTTTTCCTAATGGAAAATTAAAGACAATAAAACCTAAAATAGAGGCTATACAAACCAATGAGATATAAGCCATTACATGATCATGTAATTGTATGCTGACGAAAAAATGAGTTGCAAAAATCAACAAACTTACCCCGGAAGCTAAGCCATTGAAGCCATCAATTAAATTTACGCCATTAATTAACCCCAAAATGGCAATCAATGTTATTAAAACCCCTATTGCATACGGAACCTGAATAAATCCAAAATCTAATACTACTGCATCCATTAAATATATTGCCATAAATGCAGAAACACTCATAATCGTTAAACGACGCAAGGGTGAAATTTTAGCTAGCAAATCTTCTAAAAAACCGGCTAAAAATGCAGGAATAATGCAAAGTATAATTCTAAAGCCCAATTCCATATCTTTTACCATAAACAATAAGGACACAAAAATACCTAACCCTCCAATACGAGGTGTGGGAGTTGTATGCATTTTTTGAGGTAAATCTGACAAATGATCATCAATAAAAATACCACTTTTGTGTGATAAATCTATCACTAAGTAATTCGTTATTAACGAAACGGTAAATGCACCAATAATGTAAATTAATAATGAATAATCCATAGACTAATAGCAAATGTAAGAATACTTAAAATGAAATCAAAAAATACATTTTACGAGGACTACTTTTCAACATTTATAGAAAAAAGTATAGTTTGTATACAATTCTTCAATATTTACATTTAGTTTCGCAGCATTATTTTATTTAAACATGAATTTACACGAATATCAAGCTAAAGAGCTATTAAAAAAGTACAACGTGCCTGTTCAAAATGGGATTGCTTGTACTACAGTGGAAGAAACTGTAAACGCTTACAAAGAAATTAGTGCTAAAACCAATACCAAATTTGTGGTGGTAAAAGCGCAAATCCATGCAGGTGGAAGAGGTAAAGGAAACTATAAAGAAGTGCCTACTCAACACGGCGTTCAAGTAGTAAAAAGTGAAGAGCAAGCTAAAGAAGTAGCTACGAACATGATTGGCAACACATTAGTAACGATTCAAACGGGTGATGCTGGAAAATTAGTTTCTAAATTATTTGTTGCTGAAGATGCTTATTATGATGGTCCTAGCGATCAAAAAGAATTTTATTTATCTATCTTATTAGATAGAGCGACGAAAAGATACGTTTTCATGTATAGCACTGAAGGTGGTATGAATATTGAAGATGTTGCACACAATACGCCAGAATTAATTTTTAAAGAATGGATTACTCCAGGTACTAAATTATTGCCTTTTCAAGCGCGCAAAATAGCGTTTAACTTAGGTTTAAGTGGTGAAGCATTTAAAAATTGTGTGAAATTTGTCACTAATTTATATGAAGCATTTAGCAGTTTAGATTGCGATATGCTTGAAATTAATCCTTTCTTTAAAACAAGCGACGACAAAATGATTGCCGTTGATTGTAAAATGAATTTAGAAGACAACGCTCTAATTCGTCACAAAGATTTAGTAGAATTAAGAGATAAAACCGAAGAAGATCCTACAGAAGTGGAAGCAAGCGATAGCAATTTAAACTATGTAAAATTAGACGGAAACGTGGGTTGCATGGTTAATGGGGCTGGTTTAGCAATGGCTACCATGGATATGATTAAATTATGTGGCGGCGAACCTGCTAACTTCTTAGATGTAGGTGGTGGAGCCAATGCAACAACGGTTGAAGCTGGTTTCCGTTTAATTTTAAAAGATCCAAATGTAAAAGCCATTTTAGTAAACATTTTTGGTGGTATTGTTCGTTGTGACCGTGTGGCACAAGGAGTTGTAGATGCTTACAATGCGATTGGAGAAATTAAAGTGCCAGTAATTGTTCGTTTGCAAGGAACCAATGCTGAAGCTGCAAAGGAATTAATCGAAAAATCGGGCTTAAAAGTTCAAAGCGCTATCTTATTGAGTGAAGCTGCAGAATTAGTGAATAAAGCAGTTGCTTAAGTATTTTACAAATTATATTTAAAAGGCACGTTTTATTACGTGCCTTTTTTTATTCTTGAAATTAATCAAATAATTGATCAATTCGAAATTTGATTAATCGGATATTGATTTATGAAAATATTTCAAATTAATTTTTGAACGATTTTTTTATTACAAAAAAAAATCGTTATTTAGATGCATGGCACATGTTTCACATTTAGCAAATACCTTAATTCCTTCCGAAATAATTAAACTGGGCAATGAAATCAATGACAGAATAAGGCAAGGGGCAACCATTTATAATTATACAATTGGCGATTTTGACCCAAGTATTTTTCCAATTCCTGCGTTATTGGAAGATGAAATAGTGCAAGCTTACCGAAATAAAAAAACAAATTACCCTCCTGCTAACGGCATTCTCGAATTACGTCAAGCGCTTTCTATTTGGCTGAAAAACAAAGCAGGGTTAGATTATGATGCCAATTCATTTTTAATTTCGGGTGGTGGCAGGCCTCTGATTTATGCTGTCTATAGAACCATTTGCGACAAAGGTGAAAAAATAATTTATCCTGTACCATCATGGAATAATAACCATTACACTCACTTTGTGGAAGGCGAACACATTTGTATTGAAACAACAGAAGCATCTAATTTTTTACCCACCGCAGAAACATTAATTCCTCATTTTAGCGAAGCTACTTTGTTGGCTCTTTGTTCGCCATTAAATCCAACAGGAACTGTTTTTAGTAAAGATCAATTAAGCAAAATTTGCGAAGCAGTTTTGGCCGAAAACAAACGCCGTGGACCAGACAAAAAACCGTTGTATATTTTATATGACCAAATTTATTGGACATTAACCTTTGGCGAAAGTGTTCATTACGACCCAGTAAGTTTATATCCTGAGTTAAGGGAATACACCATTTACATTGATGGCATTAGCAAAGCATTTTGTGCCACCGGAGTTCGTGTAGGTTGGGCATTTGGACCTTCATTAATCATTGACAAAATGAAAGGCATATTGAGTCACATTGGTGCTTGGAGCCCGATTGCCGAACAATTTGCGACAGCACAATACTTAAATCATCCAGCCATTGTAGATGCTGATTTAGAAAAAACAAAAGCCGCTATTTATGAACGATTGCAATTGATGCATGCAGGTTTTCAACTATTGAAAAAAGAAGGATTCCCGGTGAATTCGATAGAGCCAATGGCTGCCATGTATTTGACGATTCAATTTAATTTAAAAGGCAAAATAACTGCTGAAGGAAATGAATTAAAAACGACACAAGACATGTCTGATTTTTTGTTGCAGAAAGCCACTTTAGCTGTTGTTCCGTTTGCTGCTTTTGGTGCAGACAGAGAAAGTAATTGGTATCGTTTGAGTGTGGGAACTTGCAAACTAGAAACAATTTCTGCAATGTTTGAGCAACTTAGAAACGCATTGATTGAGTTAAAATAATACAAACTCAAAATTCGTTCCGCGTTAATTTAGTATACTTTATTTTCGTTCTATTATTGAGGACCATCAAACAAAAAAGCAATTGTTATTCCTCAACAAAAACAAAAATAATTTACCTCATAATTTCATGTCCTAATTTATCCCGTTTTGTTTGTAGGTATTTTTCATTGTGCGGATTCGAGCAAATTTCAATGGCTACATTTTCAACAATCTCTAAACCATAACCCATTAATCCTGCACGTTTACGAGGATTGTTGGTGATGAGTTTAATTTTTGAAACATTAAGACTGCGTAATATTTGAGCACCAATACCGTAATCACGTTCATCCATTTCAAATCCTAATTCAAGATTAGCCTCTACAGTATCTCTGCCTTGTTCTTGCAATTTATATGCTTTTAATTTATTCAGCAGTCCAATACCACGACCTTCTTGATTCATATATAAGACTATACCTTGCCCAGCATCTTGCACCATTTGCATAGCATATTGCAGTTGCTCCCCACAATCACAACGAAGTGAATGTAAAATATCTCCTGTAAAACATGAACTGTGTACACGTAACAAAACGGGCTCGTCTGCTTGCCAATCTCCTTTTTTAAGTGCATGGTGTATTTCACCAGTTTTTGTATTTTTGAATGTAATTAATTCAAAATCTCCAAATTTCGTTGGCATGTTCACTCTAATTTCTTCGGTTACGTAGTTTTCAGTCTTTAATCTATATTTTATTAAATCTTCGATAGAAATTATTTTGAGATCATGCTCTTTGGCAATTTCTAATAGACGAGGCAAACGAGCCATTTCACCATCTTCGTCTACAATTTCTACAATAACTCCTGCTGGCTCAAAACCTGCTAAGCGAGCTAAATCAATAGCAGCTTCGGTATGTCCTGCTCTTCTCAAAACGCCTTCTTTTCGAGCTTTTAGAGGGAATATATGACCTGGCTTTGCTAAATCAGTGGGCTTTGTGTTTGGATTAATTAAAGCTTGTATTGTTTTTGACCGATCATTTGATGAAATACCTGTGGTGCATCCATTCCCAATTAAATCTACTGAAACAGTAAATGCCGTTTGGTGCAATTCGGTATTATCTTTCACCATCATTTGCAAACCTAATTCCTCACATCGATCTTCAGATAAAGGCGCGCAAATTAAGCCTTTTCCGTGCTTACCCATAAAAGTAATAATTTCTGGCGTTACGTTTCGGGCTGCAGTAAGGAAATCTCCTTCGTTTTCACGATCTTCATCATCTACCACAATGACTAATTTCCCATTTTTGATGTCCTCAATAGCACTTTCAATAGAATCTAACATTTTGCAAAAGTACGGTTTAGTTATTAGTTGTAAGTTGTAAGAGCTAAGGTTTTTTTTATGTGGTATTTATAAAGTCAAAGAATGTTATTTGATGCTTTCTGAATCTTTTAAATTAGCAAAGTAAAAAAATGCTTTTAATAGGTTGTATTTATAGTAAAACATTAAGGTTTTATTACAATTAGAAACATACACGAAAAAGAATATCAGTATGATGAAGACTATTTCAAAACCTTTCTTTTTGTTTTATTAATTTGAATATTTAATTTCAAATTAAATGAATAATAGAAATCATTGTTTTTTGAATTGCCTCGTGGCTCACCAAATCCATAAGGATTATTAGGATCTATTATGTTTGATTTATTGCTCATCGTTTGGGCAATTTCTAAATCTTCACCCAAAAAATAATTTGCATAAACTCCAGGATCTACAAATGTGGTACTCACATCATCTAAATAATCTGTAAATAATTTTCTACCTACAAACTCAAAACTGATGCTGGTTTTGGCACCTAAAAGATAATTTATCCCAAACCCAAAAGGAATATTTGTTTGATTTAATTTATAAGGTTTTCTGTTTGGATATTCTGCCATACCTTGCCCTTCAGTTTTTAAAGGTGCTAAATCCACAAACACATAATCTTGTGAAATTTCATCATAATAACTGCCTTGCGGATTAAATTTGAATTTGCCAATTCCTAACAATCCATAAGGTTGAAATTCAGATTTAAACAACCCTTTAGTACGATTTAAAAATTTATATGGCCTAATTTCTATCATTGTAGACCATTCAGAAAGCTTAGTAGTAAAATCTAAATTTCGTTTATAACTATAATAGGCGTTGTCATTGGGATCTTCATAAGCTACGTCACTATCACTGCCAGCAACTGTGCCTGCATTAAAAGAAAGCCTTAAACCGAGGGCTTCTCTCCAGACTTTTGTAAGCGAAAAGCCATAGATGTATGTTTGCTTTTTGAAATTATTATCATAAAAAAACTTTTTACCCACATTACTATTTCCTCCTAAATCACCCAAATAATTTGACAACCCAAAATTGAATGAAATAAGTGTCGCTTTTTTCTGAATAGGATCATTAACAGAAAGTAAAGTATCTTTTATTTTAGGTTTAATAGTGAGATTTGAATTGGCATATTTAATACTGTCTTGTATTCGCTTTTGCTCTACCAATAATTTCACTTTCGCAATGCGTTGGTTTTCTTTCTCTATTTGTTTGGTTGATACAATGCTGTCTTGAATTCGTTTTTCTTCCACCAACATTTTCTCTTTTGCAATGCGTTGGTTTTCTTTCTCTATTTGTTTGGTTGATACAATGCTGTCTTGAATTCGTTTTTGTTCAACCAACATTTTCTCTTTTGCAATTCGCAAATTTTCTTCCTCAATTTGTTTTGCTACTACAATGCTGTCTTGAACTCGCTTTTGTTCAACCAATAAAGCTTTTTGTTTTTGGGCTGCAATTTTTAAATTTTCAGTGGTTATACTATCTTGTACTCGTTTTTCTTCTTTCTCTTTTATCGTTTTTACTGCCCAAAAAGTACTGTCCTCTGATTTTTGTTTAGCAATTTTTTCTTCTAATTTTTTTAGCCTGATTTTTTCATTTTCTTTTTCTTGCAATAAATCCTTTAACGTAATCGTAATTCCTTTTTTAGAAGCGTCAATACTATCTTGTGCAAATTTCTTTTTAAAGGCTATTATGCTATCTTGTTTTTTTCGATCATTTATTCGCTCTTTTACCAATGCAACTCTTCCTAAACTGTCTGCTGTCCGTTTTGCTTTTATCGCATTTAGCAAACTATCTTTTTGTTTTTGAAATTGTAATCTTGTCTCAACTCGAATTAAACTGTCTTGTGTGCGTTTAATTTTGATTGCATTTAAAATACTGTCTCTTTTTGTAGTTTGAGCATGTAATTGACTATTTGTAAAAAATACAAATGCAATTATTAACAGCAAAAAAGATAGATTTTTTTTTATCACCTTGTATAAAATTGTTAAATACTTAACGAATTTAGCTCAATTTGAGTATATGTTGAAATTAAAATAATAACACTTGAGTTAATACATTTATATTCATCCATTAAAAATAAAAATAACAATTACACATGCAATTTGCTGTGGCTCCTGCTATATAAAAAATATATGATTAGACCAATTAACAGCCAAGCACCAAACCACAACCAATTTGAATATGCCATGCCTGTGAGCAAATAACAACAGCTTATTAGGCCTAATAATGGAATTAAAGAAAGATGTTTGATGAATGAAATTATGGCCATAACAATACATAAACCATAAAAAACAAGCATCGAAACATTGTTGGTTATTTTTTCTTCACTGAAATCAAAAATACTTTTAAAATGACTTGGAAAAAACAATTGAATAGCAATGAGTAAAACGATTACAATTACAGGAAAAATGTATTTTGAATTGATGTATGGAATTTTAAATTTCCCATTATTTTTTCGCTCTGCCAATTCTGTTGCACTTTGTGGAGATAATAAAAGAACTCCGCCACAAACTAAAACAAAAGCGAATAATGTACCAATGCTTGTAAAATCCAACACAAAATTTTCATCGGTAAAAAAAATAGGCAAACCCACTACTAAACCTGTAATGATGGTAGCAAAACTGGGTGTTTTATATTTGGGATGAATGGTCGAAAACTTTTTAGGCATAAGTCCATCTCTGCTCATGGTCATCCAAATACGAGGTTGTCCCATTTGAAATACTAACAAAACACTTGTCATTGCGACCACAGCTGCTATGGAAACAATAAACAACATCCATTTTACTCCTTTAATGGCAAAAATTTCAGCTAAAGGATCACTCACACCTAATAATTGATAAGAAACCATACCTGTGATTACTAACGCTAAAACAATAAAAACAACCGTACAAATTAATAAAGAATAAATCATTCCTTTAGGTAAATCACGTTGAGGATTTTTACTTTCTTCAGCTAAAGTGGAAACCGCATCAAAACCAATATAGGCAAAAAAAACAGCCGAAACACCACCCATTACACCACTAAAACCGTTAGGCATAAATGGGGTCCAATTATTTATATCTATATAAAAAAAACCAACAATAATCACTAAAACTATAATGGCTAGTTTAATCCAAACCATGAGGTTACTAAAATTTTTAGATTCTTTGGTCCCTCTGTAGACCAAATAGGTTATTAAAATATTGATAACCACTGCAGGCATATCGAATATTATTTTTAAGTTTCCAAGCATTGGTGCATTTTGCCATGCATTAAATCCTTCTCCATGTTTATTTTCTAAAAATGCAGCATGTGCTGATTTGTAATTAATAGTCATCCATTCAGGCAAATGAATATGAAAAGATTCTAATAAATTGGTAAAGTATCCGCTCCATGAAAAAGCAATATATATGTTTCCTATTGAATACTCCATGATCAAAGCCCAACCAATAATCCAAGCAAATAATTCACCAAATGAAACATATGCATAGGTATACGCACTGCCAGAAACAGGCACTCTTGAGGCAAACTCGGCATAACACATTGCGGTAAAACCACAAGCAACAGCGCACATTATATATAACAATATCACAGCAGGACCTCCCGAAAAACACGCATTGCCAATAGCACTAAATGTACCTCCTCCGATGATGGCAGCAATGCCAAAAAAAGTTAAATCTTTTACGGTAAGCACTTTGTGCAGAGAATGCAATTCTGTATCTCCTTGCCCTGATTTTGCGTCTTGCGTTATCTTATGTATCGATTTTTTTCTAAATAAAGAATTCATGTTGTGAATTTTGAACGATGAAAATACAAATTATTTTTTCAATCATTTAAAAGAATTGTAATTTTAGTTTTTTATGAAAATAAATATTAGCGAAAGTTGGAAAGAGGTTTTAAAAGATGAATTTGAAAAACCCTATTTTGAAAAGATTATTTCATTTTTAAAACAAGAAAAAAAAGCTGGTAAAATTATTTATCCTGAAGAGTCGATTATTTTCAATGCCTTTAATCAAACTACATTTGAGGATATTCAAGTTGTACTTTTAGGACAAGATCCTTATCATGGTCCACAACAAGCACAGGGCTTATGTTTCAGTGTGCCAGATGGGATTAAAATTCCTCCTTCTTTAAAAAATATTTTCAAAGAATTAGAAACAGATATTGGCAAAAAAATACCTAAAAGTGGAAATTTAATTCATTGGGCACAGCAAGGTGTTTTGATGTTAAATTCATCCCTAACAGTTGAGGGAAATATACCAATGAGTCACAGTAAAATTGGTTGGGACCTTTTTACAGATGCTGTTATTCAAAAGATTTCAGAGGGGAAAAAAAACATTGTATTTATTTTATGGGGAAAATTTGCACAAGAAAAAGAAAAATTAATTGATGCTGAAAAACATTTCATTTTAAAATCTGCCCATCCCTCACCCTTATCTGCCTACAATGGCTTTTGGGGTTGTACCCATTTTTCGAAAACAAATGAATTTTTAAAATCTATTGAAAAAGAAGAAATAAGGTTCTGATAAAAATACTTGATTACTTTTACAAAAAATTAAACACATTGATTAAAGATATTTTAGCAAGAATTTTTTTTGTGTATGCAGCCCTGTTGTTTTTTATCACTATGTTACCCATAGTGCTTGTTTTTTTTGTAGCCCGAAATTTTTTTAGCGAAGAAAAATCGAATAAAATAATTCAAAAAGGATTTCAAATATGGATGGGTTTATTTTTGCCTATGATATTTTGTCCGGTTAAACATATTGGTCGTGAACGATTTCAGAAAGGAAAAAATTATGTTGTTACATTAAATCACAACAGCTTGGCAGACGTACCCGTTTCTACTCCCGGAATTCCAAGTCCGAATAGAACATTGGCAAAATTAGAGATGGCAAAAACCCCTATTTTTGGATATATTTATGCCTCAGGTTCTATTTTACTTGATAGAGAAGATCAAAAAAGTAGAGCGGCTAGTTTTAAAAAAATGGTTGATGCTTTAAATAAAGGATTGCATTTATGTTTGTTTCCTGAAGGCACCAGAAACAAAACAGACGAACCCCTAGCTCGATTTTTTGATGGTGCATTTCGGGTAGCTATTATGGCTCAAAAACCAATTATGCCAGGCTTGATATTTGGTACAAAAAACATTTTACATCCACAAAAAAAAATGTGGGCTTGGCCTCATCAATTAGAAATTCATTTTTTAGAACCCACTGAAACTACTGGTATTAAAACGGAAGAAACGGATGCGTTAAAAATGAAAATTTTTAATCAAATGAAAGTGTATTATTTAAAAAATAGTCATTTGTCTTAAAAATTTTCATTAAAAAGGCGTTTTATTCTTTTATGAATTTCGAAACGATTTTATTTTTACTGTCAACATATTCTACAAAATATAACCCACTCGATAGATGATTAATAGGAATTGAAAGAGTGGAGTTGTTTCCAAATTTTACAGATAGTATTTGATTTCCTAAAGAAGAGTATATTTTCAAATACCCATCTTCACTCTTTTTATTAAATTCAATATTTAAAAATGCAGTGGCTGGATTTGGAGAAATAATGAAATTTTTATTATCCCCAAAATTCTCAATACCATCTATAATTACTGAAAAACAAGTAGAGGTATCTGTGCAACCATTTGCACTTACAATCACACCGTAACTCCCATTTGATGTTACCGTATAATCTCTTGCATTTGCTCCGTTAATAAGTGTTAGAGGATTACAGCTAAACCATTGATAAGTAGCAGGCATTAGTTGATTAGAGGAAAGTATATTGTTGTTTTGTGCTATTGTTTTATTTAAGTTATAGATTGTAAGATTTAAAATTATTGTTGAATCGCACCCATCTACAGAAAAAAATTGTTCTGAATACTGTCCACTCGATGCATAATTTTGACCATTATATGTGTATAAATAACATGCAGTATCTACAATATACGTTGGACTAATTGGGACAATAGTTAATATTAGATCTACTATGCTGTCGCAACTATTGACTGAAGAAAAAATGTTATTATAAACCCCTGAGGCATTATAATTACTTCCATTATACATTATAGGACCACATGTAGTTTGATAAACTGTATCAGTGATTGTTTGAAAGATGGTAAGATTTAAAGTAACAGTACTATCACAACCAGCTACATTTGAAAATACTTTCACATAAGTACCCGATGTAAAATACAATTGATTTGCCCAAAAATAAAAATTACATGCATCTACATTTACAGTTTTGAAATTGGGTACATTTAATAACAAATTTAAAGTATAGCTACTGTCACACCCACTAGTGTTTGTATAATTTTGGATATATGTGCCCGAATTTGAATAGGTTTGACTATTTAAAGTATAAGAAGAATTACAAGTTGAAATATTTTGAATAGTGTTTGTAGCACTTCCTGTAATATTTATTTGTACAACACTATCGCAGCCATACATATTCGTGTAATTTTGGTTGTAAGTTCCATTTGAAGTATACGTTTGACCATTAAATGTATTATTGCAACCTGTACTATTTATATAAACAAGATCAGGAGAACATTGTAGCCAATTTAAAGTATATAAATCAGCATTAGTTGAAGTATTAGCTACTAAACTATTCGTAGCGGCTGTAGGATCGAAGTCTACAGTTCCATTAAAACTTCCAGATATTATTATTGAAAGGCTGTTTTCAATCATAATAGTAGTACCGATATCATTACTTTGACCTCCTACATTATTCGAATTTAGATATTGCCCAAAATCGTCTAATTTTGAAATAAAAACATCATTATCTCCATTAGATGTTAGATTATTAATTTGAAGATTCGGGTTAAAATCAACAGTTCCAGTAAAGTAACCTGTTGTATAAATATTATTTAAATTATCTAATGCTAATCCTACTATTCTGTCATCTCCATTTCCTCCTATTTTTTTTGCCCACAACAAATCAAAATTATTATTGTATTTTGCAACATAACAATCTTCTGAAAGTCCATTAGCAATTAAACTAAAATTGTTTAAATTAGGGTCAAAATCACACGTTCCTGAAAAATAACCTGCTAACACTATTTCTTGATTATCATTTAATTTCATATCTGCTACAAAATCTTCGTTGTTACCTCCTATTGATTTCCCCTCTTTAAAGTTACCGCTTATCGTATATTTACTCATGAAAACATCCGTTGAATTTGACTGTGAACTAATTGAATTTAGAGTAGTAGTTGATGGATTTAAATTTAATGTACCAATATAATTTCCACAAATAATAATATCATTATTTAGAGCAGTTTGAATAGCCACAATGCTGCCATAAACACTACCAGCTAACGATTTTGCCCATAAATAGTTGCCTGCAAAGGAGAGTTTAAGCAGATAAGGGTCGCTCGATGAATTGGTGCTTAGGTATTGAGTGGTTGCATTAGGATCAAAATCTACTATGTCATTAAAAGTACCACCAACTAATATTTCATTATTACTGCTTATATCCAATGCATTACATTCTAAAGTTGATGTAGGTGACCCGAAAGTTTTCACCCAATTAAAAGTACCACTAGAATCTAATTTTAAAACAAAGGCATCTTTTGGACCTTTTTTAACCACATTATTCGTGAAATTTAAATCAGGATTAAAATCTACAGTACTATCAAATACTCCAATAATATATATGCTTGTATCGAATGCTTTTATATTTTTACCTTCAATCTCAGCAGTTATTCCACCTATTCTTTTAGCCCAAATAAAATTTCCAGCATTATCTAATTTTTGAATAAATAAGTCTTTCCCATTTAAATTCCCATTTACATTGTAAATAGCAATACTGGCATCAAAATCTGCGGTTCCTGATATGGGTCCTATGTTATAGATATTTCCATAAATATCTTTTGTGGAAGCTGTAATATCTATCGAAGAACTAGCGTTATAACTTCGAATATTTTTTACCCAATTTAAATTTTGAGTAAATGAAAGCTTAGTAATCAATAAAAAAAGTATAGTAATTAAAACCTTTAGGTAATTAAAATTCATTTGTGTTAATATTTTTGTAAATATAAAAACAATATCAATAATTCTTATAGATATTAACAACTAATAAAATAATATTTATAAATATAATATATCCTTTCAATTATATTTGCTAAAATTTTTACATGGCACAAGATTTATATACTCATCCAGATTATTATCAAATAGACGATTTATTAACAGACGAACATAAAATGATTCGAGATATGGTACGCGCTTGGATTAAAAAAGAAGTGAGTCCTAATATAGAAGAATGGGCTCAAAACTGTAATTTCCCAAAACATTTAGTATCGCAAATGGGTGAATTAGGTGTTTTTGGACCTACTGTTCCTACTGAGTATGGTGGTGGTGGTTTAGATTATATCAGTTATGGTATCATGATGCAAGAAATTGAGCGTTCAGATTCTGGAATGAGAAGTACTGCATCAGTTCAAGGAAGTTTGGTAATGTACCCTATATATGCTTACGGAAGTGAAGAACAACGTAAAAAGTTTTTGCCTAAATTAGCTTCAGGTGAGTGGTTAGGTTGTTTTGGATTGACAGAACCTGATAGTGGAAGCGATCCATCAAGCATGATCACGAATATTAAAGATGCAGGAGACCATGTAATTTTAAATGGTGCCAAAATGTGGATTAGCAATTCCCCAGAAGCTCAAGTGGCAGTAGTTTGGGCAAAAGATGAACAAGGCGACATTAGAGGATTGATTGTAGAAAGAGGAATGGAAGGTTTTACAACGCCTGAAATACATAATAAGTGGAGTCTTCGGGCTAGTTGCACAGGTGAGCTTGTTTTTGATAATGTAAAAGTGCCAAAAGAAAATATTTTTCCAACAATTAAAGGATTAAAAGGACCATTAGGCTGTTTAAGTAAAGCGCGTTATGGCATTGCTTGGGGCGCTTTGGGTGCAGCTATGGATTGTTACGACAGTGCATTGAGATATACAATGCAACGATCTCAATTTGGGAAGCCAATTGCAGGATTTCAATTGCAACAAAAAAAATTAGCTGAGATGCTGACTGAAATTACAAAAGGTCAATTACTTGTGTGGAGGCTTGGTGTTTTAATGAATGAAGGAAAAGCAACCCCTGCTCAAATATCAATGGCAAAAAGAAATAGTTGTGAAATTGCACTAAATATTGCTAGAGAAGCTCGTCAAATGCATGGAGGAATGGGCATTACAGGTGAATACTCGATTATGCGACACATGATGAATTTAGAAAGTGTTGTAACTTATGAAGGCACACATGATATTCATTTATTAATTACAGGAATGGATATTACTGGATTAAATGCATTTAAATAAAAAAAATATTTTATAAAAAAGAGGCTGTCTGTTTCAAGGCAGCCTCTTTTTTTTTAGCATTCTAATTACTATTTATAGCTGAATGAAAATCTTTATCGAGTACAATAAACTTTTTCATTAGTGAACAAGCACTTTTTACTTTGCCATTGAATAATGGTAATCGATTAGGCCTTTAATTGGTTTTTGTATGATAGTTCCTAAACTAATTTCATATTGCGCACATAAATTTTCTAAAATATCTTTCAAATAAAATGCCACCGAACCCGTAAAATGAACAGGTACTTTATGCACTTGAGGATATCTAATTAAA
>JBILBN010000044.1:0-21091 GCA_044353665.1 Chitinophagaceae bacterium
GTCTTTGGCAATATCTAACGCACTCCTATTTCGAGAACCGGTGTTTATTAAAATAGTTAGTAATTCGGCGTTGGTGAGTGCATCAGAGCCTTTTGCCACAAGCTTTTCAACAGGCCGCTCGTCAACTGCCCAATTTTTTATGCTTTTAAAATCGTCCATTATTTTGTTTAGTAGATTTAGCAATATTATTCATTTTTTAGATAGAAAAGGAAATTCATGGGCTTTTTTTTATATCTTGCTTTTCTAAATTTAAACAAATATTATGCTTCGCAAATTTATTTTATTTTCAACCGTTTTTTTTACTTCAGTATCGTTATTTGCACAAGCAAAATTGATCGAAAAAGTGACCAAAAAATCGGCAAGTGATGTGGTAATTCCTTATGAAAAATACGTACTACCCAATGGGCTAACCGTTTTGATTCATGAAGACCACAGCGATCCTTTAGTGCATGTAGATGTGACCTATCATGTAGGTTCTGCTCGTGAAGAAATTAGCAAATCTGGTTTTGCGCATTTTTTTGAACACATGATGTTTCAAGGCAGTGACAACGTTGCCGACGAACAACATTTTAAAATTATTACTGAAGCTGGTGGTGTGCTAAATGGCACAACCAACAAAGACAGAACCAATTATTTTGAAACTGTACCAAGCAATCAACTTGAAAAAATGTTGTGGTTAGAGTCTGACAGAATGGGGTTTTTATTGGATGCTGTTACACAAAAGAAATTTGAAGTGCAACGCGCAACCGTAAAAAACGAACGTGGTCAAAACTATGACAACAAACCGTATGGCTTAGTGCAAGAAACATTGGCTAAAAATTTATACCCTTATGGACATCCTTATTCTTGGTTGACCATTGGCTATATTGAAGATTTAAACCGGGTCAATGTACAAGATTTAAAAAACTTTTTCTTACGTTGGTATGGCCCTAATAATGCGGTATTAACTGTTGGTGGAGATGTAGATGTGAAAGAAGTTTTAGCGTTAGCTACAAAATATTTTGGTTCAATACCTAAATGCCCAACAGTAACAAAAACGATTTTACCTCAACCCAAAATTGAGCAAGACCGATATGCGAGCATGGTGGACGATTATGCAAAATTGCCTCAATTGATTTGTGCAATGCCTACAGTTTCTCAATATGACAAAGATGAAGTTGCATTGGATTGTTTAGCAGAAATTATTGGAGGTTCAAACACATCTATTTTATATCAAAAATTAGTAAAAACACAAAAAGCATTAAGTGCATCGTCTTATCATCCAACAGACGAATTAGCAGGTACATTTCAGTTTAGCATTACACCAAAACCAGGAACACCTTTGGCAGACATGGAAAAAGCGGTGAGAGAAGCCATTGCTGAATTTGAAAAGAAAGGAATCACGGATGATGACTTAGCAAAATTTAAAGCCAGCAGAGAAGCTAATTTAATTTATAGTCTGGAAAGTGTAAGTGGTAAAGTTTCAAAACTAGCTTCTTACTTTACCTTCACAGGAAATGGAAATTATATAAAAACAGAAATGGAAAGAAATAGTGCATTGACAAAAAAAGATGTGATGCGTGTTTATGACCAATACATCAAAGGCAAAAAAATGGTTATTTTGAGTGTATTGACAAAAGGAAATGAAAAATTAATTGCACATGAAGATAACTACAAAGTGAATCAAGCAAATTACAAAGCGCCAAATTATGGTTATGATAAATTGACGTATGTAAAAGCAAAAGATAATTTTGACAGAAGCAAAATGCCCATAGCAAAAGAAGCATCGCCTGTGAAATTACCCATGATGAGTAAAGCACCAAACTTAACAATCAATAATATTATTGCTGAAAATAATGAAGTGCCAATTGTTGTTTTTTCAATTGGGTTGAAAGGTGGTCGTTTGGTAGAACAAAGTGATTTAAACAAAGTTGGTTTAACAAATATGTTCACTGCAATGATGGATGAAGATACTAAAAAACACACTTCAGAAGAAATGAGCACCATGCTTGACAAATTAGGAAGTAGCATTTCATTTGAAACAGAATTTGATGAAATAAGAATTAATGTGCGTTGTTTGACAAAAAATTTCAATGCGACTATGGCTTTGTTGGAAGAACGATTGTTAGAGCCTAAATTTACACAAGAAGCATTTGATAGAATCAAAAATCAAACGATTGAGTCGATTAAAAATTCAAAAACACGTGCAACCAACGTGGCTAATATTGCGTATTCAAAATTGAATTATGGCAAAGAAAGTATTTTTGGTTTACCTATGAATGGAACAGTTGAGTCGGTTTCTGCCATTGAATTAAAAGATATTGAAGATTACTATAACAGCTATATCAGTCAAGACGGTGCTCGTTTTGTGGAAGTAGGTGATATTTCGAGCATTGGCTATAATCCAATTCAAGAGATGATTTTGAAATTACCAACTACAAAAATAGAGTTACCTAACCCTGTTTTACCAACTGTAGAAAATAATGGCACAACGATTTATTTAGTGAATATTCCAAAAGCGGCTCAAACAGAATTTAGAGTGGGTTATGTAACTGGATTGACGTATGATGCAATGGGTGAATACTATAAAAATAGTTTGATGAATTTTCCATTAGGTGGTGCATTTAATTCTCGTATCAATTTAAACTTGCGTGAAGATAAAGGTTGGACCTATGGTGCAAGAAGTAATTTTGTTGGAAACGATTATACAGGAAATTATACATTTTCATCAGGCATAAAAGCCAATGTTACCGACAGTGCATTGATTGAAGTAATGAAAGAAATTAAAAATTACAAAGAGGAAGGTATTAAAGCAGATGAGTTTTCATTTATGAAAAATGCAATCAGTCAAAGTGAAGCTAGAAAATATGAAACCCTTTCTCAAAAAGCTGGGTTATTATATACTATTTTGAAATATGATTTAGATAATGACTACACCACTAAACAAAATGAAATTTTGAAAAATATTTCGATGGACGAAATTAATACCTTGGCTAAAAAATGGTTGCAAGATGACAAAATGAAAATTGTATTAGCTGGTGACAAAGCAAAAATTGCTCCTGGTCTAGAAAAATTAGGTTACACAATTATTGATGTAGATGCTAATGGTGAAGTAGTCTCTCCTAGTCCATCCAAATAAAGAGAATAATTTTGGACGATTTTAATACTTCAAAACAAAATGTTGTTTCTCTTTTATATCTTTTTTAAAGAGTACAATTCCGATAAAAAATAAATCAATAGACAGCGTCACGGCGCTGTCTTTTTTTATGGTTTCCCAAGCACGAAGCATTCCATCACTCCAATGAATATCATCAAAAATAATCATTGAATGTTCATTCAAATAGGGTTTTACTTGATTAAAATAATCAATGGTTGGTTCTTCTCTGTGATTGCCATCAATAAAAAATAAATCTATATTTTTTAGTTTTGCTAAAGTGGGTAATAATACATTGTCAAAATTTCCAACAACTTGATGAATATTTTTCAGTTTTAAATAATCAAAAGATTGTGTTGCCCGTTTAGCAATTTCGGGGCTTCCTTCAATGGTTGTGATCGTTGCATGTTGATTGGCTTTTGCCAAATAAGCAGTGGCAATTCCTACTGAAGTTCCTAATTCAACGATATTTTCAAATTGATATTTGTCAACCATTCGAAACAATAATTTTCCAAATTTTTCAGTCCGCCCAGCAGTTTTAGCAATATCAGAAACCTTGCGTTGAAGATTATTATTTTTATGCGAACCTGCACCAAAATCTTCTATTTTCAACAAAGAATCATCACTAAACAATAATTTCCTACATTGTTTAATTTCATCAAATGCGTAAAAATGACGACTATCTTCTAAAATAGTTTGCACAAAATCAAAAACAAACGGAGAATGAACGCCATGACCACCCTTCTTTGCAGACAGAAAGTATTTTATATATTCCTTAATTAAAAATAATTTCTTCATCTAGTTTTTACTATTTAGCAATTCGCTCATAAATTTCGAAACTATAATCAAATTTATTTTTTTCATCTTTTGCAAAATGTTCTGCTGAAACTTTTTCCCATTCTTCATTATTTATTTCAGGAAAAAAAGCATCTCCATTTTCTATAATTGTATCCACTCGAGTAATATATAATCTAGTAGCAACAGCTATTGTTTGTTTGTAAATAGTATCTCCTCCAATAATAAAAACTTCCTCTTGTCCATTGCAATGTTGAATAGCTTCTTCAATTGAATGTTTAATTACCAATTCTGCAGATGAATAATTTTTATCTCTTGTTATAATAATATTTTCTCTATTGGCTAATGGTCGTCCAATGGAATCATAGGTTTTTCGACCCATGATAATGGAATGACCATTGGTTAATGATTTAAAATATTTTAAATCGGCAGGTAAATGCCATGGCAATTGATTATTGATACCAATTACATTATTTTTTGAAGTTGCTACGATTATGCTTATATTCATTTTTTAGTTTTTAGTGATTATTTTTTAATGTTTAGTTTATGAATTTCACTAAGTACTCACAACTAATAATTGATTACTACACAGCTACTTCCCCTTTAATTCCTGGATGACATTGATAATTTTCTAACGTAAAATCTTCAAATACAAAGTCTTCAATATTTTTTTTGTCAGTATTTATTTTCATCGTTGGTAAATCAAATGGAGTGCGACTTAATTGCAATTTGACTTGCTCCAAATGATTTGAATAAATATGCACATCACCAAACGTATGTACAAAATCACCTACCTCTAAACCGCAAACTTGAGCCAACATCATCGTGAATAAAGCATAAGAGGCAATATTAAATGGAACGCCTAAAAATACATCTGCACTTCGTTGATATAATTGACAACTTAATTTATTATTTGCCACATAAAACTGAAACATATTATGGCAAGGCATTAATGCCATATCTTTTAAATCGGCCACATTCCATGCGCTAATTATAATTCGTCTGCTATCAGGATTGGTTTTCAATTGATGAATGACATCTTGTAATTGATCATAAATGTTGCCATCTGCACCTTGCCAACTCCGCCATTGTTTACCATATACAGGACCTAAACTTCCGTCTTCTCTTGCCCATTCGTCCCAAATTTTTACGCCATGGTCTTGCAAATATTTAACATTGGTATCTCCTTTTATGAACCACAATAATTCATAAATAATCGATTTTAGATGAACCTTTTTGGTAGTCACCAAAGGAAACCCTTTACTTAAATCGAAACGCATTTGATAGCCAAAGGTGCTAATAGTGCCTGTTCCAGTTCTATCTGATTTTTCAGTTCCATTATCTAAAATATGTTGTAAAAGCTGATGATATTGTTGCATGGAGCAAATTTAAACAATCTACTGATTAGCCAATATACTAATTTGCTATTGTGGAAAAAATGGATGGAGTCTGACATTACTGACTGGTTAACAACCAACAAGCTTATTTTTGTTTTATAGAAACCCTTTGTTACGTAAATCAGAAAAATAATATAAAATTCATTTTTTTTATTTAGTTTTATATTAATAAAAACATAATTAATATGAAATTAAAGATTTCTTTTCCCTTTTTATTTTTTTTAATAATCTTATTTTCTTGTGATGCTAACATTAAAAATAAAGAATCTTTATTAAATGAAATTAATTCAAATCTAAGTGCCTTTAGTCAGTATCAAGGACAAATAACAATTAAAAACAGTCATATTATTGAATATATAGATAATGATAAATTTTATTTTAGAAGTTTTGACATTGACGATATTAAAGAAATAACAATTGCAATTGAACCCAATTATATAAAATATTCTGGATTAAGACAATTTAATATTAAAATTGAATGTAAAGAAAATGATTGTATTCATCTTATAAATGGTTACAATAAAACTGATGGTACAAGTTGGGATAGAATGGGTAATTATTTTTCAATTGGTTTTCAAAATGAAGAAAAAGCAGAATATGTAAAAAAACTATTAAAAAAATTAGTAAATAATCAATAGTTGTAGTAGGCAGTAAAAATAGAAGTTCTCTCATAGCAATTGATGTATTCTTTATAAAAATAATATAAATCTGTTTTGAGAATATAATTTTTAAAACTATTTATTAAATTCTAATAATAAAAATTACAAATGACTAAAATAGAATGGATTAAAATATATGATATTTTAAACGTACAATTTCAAAAATTTCTTGAGGCTTATCCAGATTATCTAAATGGAAAAAATAAAAAATTAAGAGATATAGCTGAAAAGTCAATACAGGATACAATTAGAAGGGTAGATTTCTGGATAAGGAAAGAAAATGAAGTATATTTTTTATTAACAAACCATGGAATAGTTTTAGACTACGATGAATTTTTAAGACCTTCATATTTTAAAAATGATATGGAAGAATTACTTTCTAAAATGAAAAAAATTATTGAAGAGTATAATGAATAAAATCATTGCACTCATAATCTGAATTTATAGTAATTTAAAAACAAAAATTTAAAACTTTTTATTCATGCTTTTGCAACTCAAACAACCTTTATTTTTCTTATTAATTGCAAAACCCAAAACAGCTGTAAACTGATTATTCGTATAAAGATAAACATCATTCAACCCATTACTTCCAACAGCATAAGGAATCGTTCCAATTGAATACATACAATCTAAAGACATCGCTTTTCGATGCAACGTAAAGCCAATATTCATTGGTATATCAAAATAAGAATTGGTTGGTTTTACGTTTCTTGAAATATTTAGTGAATAACCAATTCCTGCAAAAATATCTATAGTTTTTGTTGCATGCAATGAAAATAAAAGTGGAAATTCAATGTGTGTAGGAAGTGAATAATTCCTATAACTATAGTGAGGATTATAATAATTTATGGCATCATGATATCTTGTATTTCTATCATTAAATTTATAGCCTTTTTCAGTTAAATAAATTCCAGATCTTAAACCAAATCTTTTGTGCGTATTATGAAAAAATCGAAGACCAAAAATGAATGTATTGAAATTACCATGAAATTGATTTTTTAAATTAATATTGCCATAATGATTTTCAATAGTATAAATATGACTGATTCCACCAGCAATTGATACTTCCACTTTTTGAGCATACGTAATAAATGCACAAAAAATAAATCCCAATAAAAAATACTTTTTCATAGTTTTTCTTTTTAAATATGTTCACTCAACTCTAACCAACGCAACTCTTTTTCTTCTAACAAGGCAATAATTTCTCCAATTCTGTTGGACGCATTTTGCAAATCATCAAATGATAAATTGGGTTCACTCATTTTATTTTCCAACGATTTTTTTTCACTTTCTAATTTGGGCATCTCAATTTCTAATTGTTCAAATTCTCGTTTTTCATTGAAACTTAATTTTCGTTTTTCCGTTTTTGTTTCAACTTCAAGCCGAACAATTTCTTCTTTTGGTTTGGCTTCTTCCACACTCAAAGAGGTATATTGTTTTCCACTGTCAATGTTATTTTTTTTGTCGAGTTCTTTAATTCGGTATTGCGAATAGTTTCCCGGAAAATCATTTATTTCGCCTTCTCCTTCAAACACAAATAAATGCTCAACCAATTTATCCATGAAATATCGATCATGAGAAACGAGTAAAATACAACCTCCAAAATCCAATAAAAATTCTTCTAAAATTTGGAGCGTTTGCAAATCCAAATCGTTGGTAGGCTCATCTAAAACTAAAAAATTAGGGTTTTTAAATAATATACTTAACAACTGCAAACGACGTTTTTCACCACCACTTAATTTGCTTAAATAGGTATATTGTTGCTCGGGCGTAAATGCAAATCGTTCTAAAAATTTTGAAGCAGAAATTTTTGTTCCATCATTTAATGGAAAAAATTCAGCAAAATCTTTTACATATTCCACTACTCTTTTATCTTCTTTATATTGCAATCCTTCTTGCGAAAAATGACCAAATACAACGGTGTCTCCATGATTAATTTTTCCACTGTCAGGTTCCATTTGTTGCAACGCAATTTGCAAAAACGTACTTTTTCCGACTCCATTTTTCCCTACAATTCCAATGCGTTCCCCACGTTTAAATGTGTAATCAAACCCTTTTAAAATAGGCTTATTTTCGCCAAAGCTTTTATACACTTTTTTCATTTCCAAAATCTTACCACCTAAACGAGTCATTTTTACTTGCAATTGTACATCACTATCCAGGGTTTTATTTTTCACTCTATCTTCAATGTCAACAAAAGCATCTTGACGAGATTTTGATTTCGTAGTTCTTGCTTTGGGTTGCTTACGCATCCATTCTAATTCTTTTCTAAAAATATTTTTATCTTTTTGCAATTCGCTTTGAGCATTCTCCATGCGCAACGCTTTATTGTTTAAAAAATAATCATAATTTCCTTTATGCACGTATACTTTTTGGTCTTCAATTTCAATTATTTCATTACATACTTCATCTAAAAAATAACGGTCATGGGTTACCATCAATAAGGTTAATTTTTGTGCAGATAAAAAATCTTCTAACCACTCAATCATAGCCACATCTAAATGATTGGTAGGCTCATCCATCACCAATAAACATTTTCCATTATAGAGTTCTGTTTCTATCAATGCTTGCGCTAAAGCAATTCGTTTTTTTTGTCCGCCACTTAAAGATTTTACTTGCTGATTAAGGTTGTGAATATTTAATTTGGTTAAAATTTGCTGCAATTGATTTTCAAAATTCCATGCTTCTAAATCTTCCATTCTGATTAAAATATCCTGAAATTTATCGGCATCTTCAATCCCACTTTCATTATATTCTTCATAGGCACGAACCACTTTTACCACATCATTGTTCATTGATAAAATATTGTCGTAAATCGATTTTTCACCATCAAAATCGTTCTCTTGTGTAAGCATCACCAACTTAATATCTTTATGCACCCAAACTGTACCTGAATCTGGTGTATCTTTTCCTGAAAGGATATTTAACAAGGTCGATTTTCCAAAACCATTTCTAGCAATCAATGCAATTTTATCGCCTTCTGAAATATGAAATGTGATGTCTTTAAATAATTGTCTAATTCCAAATGACTTGGAAATATTTTCTAATGTAGCGTAATGCAAAATTTAATATTTAATTTTTAATGTTGAATGATGAATTGGTTTAGGAGTTTAGGGTTTAGAAGTTTAGTTATAAAACTAAATTTAAATTTTTAATAATTGATTTTCTGATAACCGAGAACCGACAACTATTTAATCGGTTTTTCCATTGGTGCAGAGCCGTTTTGCAATTCAGTAATTTGTATAATATTTTCAAATACTTTCCAAGTTTGTCCATCCCAACGCAAACCATCATACGTTCCATCAGGAATGTAGGTGTACTTTTTAGCTGGGTCACCAATTTGAGATTCGCAATGATCAAAAATTATTTGATCGGTTTCTTTATCATAATTCATGGAAACTTTTGCGTTTTTTTGATATTCTAAAATATAACGATTCGCATGTATATATTTTCCTTTTTCGTTGTAGCTAATTAATGGGGCTCCAAATACATTTTGCCCTTTCGAATTAAATCCAAATGGTTCAATAATTTTACGTTCACTGTTCATATTACTGGCATTCCAACCTAATAAAAAGTAAACATTTTGCCCAGCAATTTCTTTTTGGATAATATTGTAATATAAACATCCAAACCATCTATTTCCAACAAAAATAGAATCACTTCCACCTCTAATAATTTGGTCAGAAGCATCAATTAACGGAATAAAATCTCCATTT
This sequence comes from Chitinophagaceae bacterium, assembly GCA_044353665.1. Taxonomy (GTDB): domain Bacteria; phylum Bacteroidota; class Bacteroidia; order Chitinophagales; family Chitinophagaceae; genus OLB11. The sequence continues at coordinate 9,701 of JBILBN010000044.1, forward strand.
GCCATTTGCATTACTCCATAATACCTTCTTTCTACCGTTCCTCTAATTATTTCCCAATTATAGATTTTAAATGATTTATCAGGCGCTTCTAAAATAACAATTTGTTGCATTAATTTAGTAAACGGATAGGTAAATGAACCTTGCGTTTTCATTACACTTTTTAATGTATTGATAAATGCATAACTGCCTGATATTTTATTTTCTGATGTTTCAGAAAAATACATACTGTCTGCAAAAAAAACTAAACTGTCTTCTAAAATTTGCAACGGTGATAGTTTTGAAACATCTTCTGAATGGACAGGTTTCGATTCTGGATTAAACGAAATAGTTGAGGTAGTCTCTTGTGCAAATAGATTTACAGAGAGTATAATTAATAAAATTGAAATGCTATTTTTTTTCATAAAACCAGTATATATATTTTAATAAGTTATTTTTAATTCGTTGGAACCATCACGACTACGCTTGTGTCGCCATAATCAACCAACTGCATTTTTAATGTGTCTTTTGATAAGGATAAAATTTCAAAAGTCATTGTTTCTCCAACTCCTTTTAATTTTGCTTCATCAATTTTAATAAAATTATTTTCTATTGAATACATGGCAGAATCTACTCCATCGATAGAGGTCGTATAGGTGATACCATTGGTTTTAAATTCCATTAATGTATTTTCAATTGCTTGTTTTTGTTCGAGTAAACTGCCTTGCATTTCTTCTTTAATTAGCATTTTAGTGCTATCTAAATTTACAGCCAATCTTAATTCAGGATCATTTTGTCCGATAGTATCCAAGTATTGCTCCATAAATTTCATTTCTTCCTCCATTTTAGTATTTTTTAATGCAACTGTTTTCCATTTTTTACATAATAAATTTGTTTTAGAGTCTTTACAGGCAGTTAAAAATACGATTGCAATGAAAAATGAAGCTAAAATGTTTATAATTTTCAATTTCATTGTGTAAAAATAGGATATAAAAACCGATTATGGTATGGAATTTGAATTACCTTTGACGATGTTTTTTTAACATAAAAATTAATAAATAAAAATGAGTACAACAACTTTAGAAACAGCCTCTGAAACTAATAAAATGGCATCTACTAATTTTGACATTAAAAATGTAACTGTTATCGGCGCAGGAACCATGGGCAACGGAATTTGCCATGTATTTGCTCAATGTGGTTACCATGTTTCAATGCTTGATATATCACAAGAAGCCATGAATAAAGCAAAAGCTACTATTGGTAAAAACATGGATCGTCAGGTGGCAAAACAAACGTTAACTGAAGAAGCGAAAATGGAAGCTTTAGGACGTATTGCAACGTTTACCGATATGGGTGAAGCTGTGAAAGATGCAGATTTAGTGATTGAAGCAGCAACAGAGAATATAGCATTAAAGACAAAAATATTTGAACAATTAGATACATTAGCTCCTGCTGATTGTATATTGGCTACCAACACTTCATCTATCTCGATCACCCGAATTGCATCGCACACAAAACGGATGGGAAAAGTTATCGGAATGCATTTTATGAATCCTGTTCCTGTGATGCGCTTAGTTGAAATTATTAACGGTTATGCAACGGATAGAGAAGTGACCAAAGCAATTGTTGCATTATCAACTAATTTAGGTAAGGTTCCTTGTGTAGTAAATGACTATCCTGGGTTTATTGCCAATAGAATATTAATGCCGATGATTAATGAAGCTATTTTATCTCTACAAGAAGGAGTAGCTGGTGTTGAAGAAATTGACACCGTTATGAAGTTAGGAATGGCCCATCCTATGGGACCTTTACAATTAGCTGATTTTATCGGTTTAGATACTTGTCATAGCATTATGAATGTATTATACCAAGGCTTTGGCAATCAAAAATATGCACCTGCTACCTTATTAACAAATATGGTTCAAGCTGGATTTTTAGGTGTAAAAACGGGTGAAGGTTTTTATAAACACACCCCTAACAGTAAAGAATTAAACGTGAGTGAGCGTTTTGCCGATAAAAAATGGGAACTCTAATAGTATAGTTCTTCGTTATTAAAAAATCCCGAAAAATTATTTTTTCGGGATTTTTTGTGTTCAATAGCAAATTTACAGAACTTTCGGCTTGTTTCAAACTGATACTAATCATCTTTTTCACGAATTTATTAATTGTAAATTTGTGTTATAAAATTATAATACATATGAAAGACACACTAACACACTTGCATTTAACTTGCGAAGATTGGAAACGAGAATTATCTTTTTACAAAGATGAGTTAGTTATTTTAAAAAATAGATTATTAGAGGTAGCCTCTAAAAATACTGGAAAAGAAACATTAATTTCAGTAGAGCATTTTGAAAATAAATTTAGAATCATTGGAATTCATATTGACGAAATGCGCCATGATGTAAATGCAAAAAATAAATCTTTGTTAGATGAAGCGGCTGTAAAACCAAACTATATTGGTATAAAAATGAAGGAAACAGACGAAAATTTGGAAGATTTGATGCAAAACACAAGAACTGATTTCACAAGCACAAAAAAAGAATTTTACAACTTTTTATCTAAGACCCTGTAAGACATAAAACAATCGGTAAAATGCTTAATTTTTACAGTAAATAATCAATAAAATAATCAAAAAATATAAAAATACATGTTATTTTTACAACATAGAATAATTGAATTTCATAACTTTTTCATAGGTTGATTTGGTTAGGGATTAAAACAGTCTTTCTTTTTCTAAGGAAAGACTGTTCCTTTTTTTAAGCCTATTCTTAAACCTATAATTACATGCTCTCAATAAATAATAAAGCAAAACGCCTTTTATATTTATTTAAAAATTATAAAAGGCGTTTTAGAAAATATTATTTTATTTAGGGTTATTTAGTAATCAACTCTTCAACAAATAATTTTTTCAATTCTGTCGCCTCTTCAGGTTTCATTTTTCCTCCTAAAATTAAACGCAATTGTCTTCTTCTTAATGCCCCATCAAATTGACGTATTTCATCTTCAGTTTCTGGAATTAATTCAGGCACTTTACGAGGCTTCCCATTAGGGTCTAACGATACAAAGGTTAAATATGCTTCATTGGAACTGTATTTAAATTGTGTAGGAATATCCTCCCCATGTACTTTTAAATATACCTCCATCGAACTATTAAATGCACGTGTAACTTTAGCTTCAATAGTGACCACATTACCTAAGCGAACAGGATTTTCAAACGAAATATTATCGGCTGAAGCTGTTACAACTGGGCAACCACAATGTTTCATAGCAGCCATAGCAGCAGCAATATCCATCCAATGCATCAATCGACCACCCATTAAATTTCCTAAGGTATTGGTATCATTCGGCAGCACGAGTTCACTCATGGTTGTATATGATTCTATTGGTTTTTTTGCTGTCATGTTAAAAATATTTAGAACGCAAATCTAGTTTATTTTTTAGCTATCTTTGGTAAACTGTATGAAAAGGTTTGTTATTTCAATATTGTTATTTCTGATGTCGAATGCATGGTTGTTTGCACAAGAAAAAAAAATAATGGTGCTTTTTGATTTCAATAAATATGAAATCCCAGATAGTTCATTATTGAAAATAGCCAAAATATTGAGCCAAAATAATATTGACAGAATATTGTTAGAGGGGCATTGTGATAGTGTTGGAAGTAAAGAATACAATATCAATTTATCGAATAAAAGAGCCAATGAAATTAAAAAGTTGCTCGTACAAAATGGCGTTTCAAAAACAGCAATAAAAACGTGTATAGGTTATGGTAAAGAAAAACCGTTGAATAAAAATGCAACTGAATTTGAGCGTCAATTAAACAGGCGTGTGGTAGTAACTATTTTTGAAAATGAAAATTTATCTAAAATCATCCCCTCTGAAAAAATGAATTTTAAGGAAAAGCCTAGCATAAAAAATCAGGTATTAACTATAGGAAAAAAAATCGTTTTAGAAAATTTATTATTTATTGGAGGGAGACATGTTATAAGACCAGAATCTAAAGAAGTTCTGGAAGAATTATTTGATTTAATGGATGGAAATCCAACATTAGAAATTGAAATTCAAGGCCATGTTTGCTGTACCCTAGATGAACCTGATGGTTATGATTGGGATGAAGGCACACACAACCTTTCTGAAAATAGAGCCAAAGCCGTTTATCAATTTTTAATCAGAAAAGGAATTAATGGCAATAGAATGATTTTTAAAGGATTTGGCGGTACTCAAAAAATAAATGAAGATGAAAGTACCGAAGAATTAAAATCTGAAAACAGACGAGTACAATTTAAGATTTTGAAAATGTAGAATAATGAAATTTTCTTGCCAAAGTGCATGCACAAATAAAATTATTTAATTTAAACATCCTGCTGAATAAACTCCTACTCATAACTCATAATCCCATTTTCGTATTTCATTAAATACAAAAATTTGTTTTCATTGAATTGGTGAATGCCTTTATCTTTTACAGGCATAATTTTATATGGCGTAATGAATGAATTGGAATTGTCGCTTAAATGCTCATTAAAAGGCACTCCGTATTTTTTCATTAAATTGGCAAAATAATACAAACTTTCAAAGCCTTTGTATACGATGTCTGATGTTAAGCCACCCATACGAGCCTTGTATCTTTTGGTAATATATATGCTAGCAGGTGTAATTTTATCTATGATATAGGCAGTTGTATAATAGATAGGCATATTGGGAAATTCATCTGTTTTTGACAATGATTTTATCGCCTCTGTGGTTGGCATACAATATACGGTTAAGTTATATTTATCGGCGAAGGGAGCCAATATTTTTAAATATTTATACGTTGTAGAAGGATCTAAAACACCTAAAAAAATGGTTGTGTTATAATTTGTATCTATATTTTTTTTCAATTGATATAAAACTCCATTTTCATCTGTTATTTCAATGGCTTTAAAACGACCAGGCACCGAATTCATTACATCATTTTGGAAATAAGTCAATCCGTTTTTTTCTGACTGTGAATTTCCATAAAAATAAAACACATTATCTTCAGGATGTCGTGCATTAATATGCCTGTGCATTTTTTCAATGTGGGACGCTAATCGAGGTTGAAGTATGGTAAAATAAGGGTTGTTAGTTTGTTCTGCATCGGAAGGCGAAACAGCTGAAACAAAATTTATTTTTTTTGACTTGGCAAATTCAGCTAATATTTTTAAATCACTCACATTGGCATTTCCTATAATTAAGTCCATCGAATCTAATTTATCGGACTCAATGATATTTTGAACATTTAAATAGTTTGATTTACTGTCATGAATATAAATATCCAATTTAAAACCTTGTTTTCGTAAAGTATCTGCTGCTATTTGAATGCCTTGATAAAAATCTAAACCTGGCATGATAAACTTAGGAATGTGCGCTAAATTTTTTTCTAAATCAATAGAATCCAAATACAAAGGAGTGAGGACGGCAATTTTATAACGTTCCTTTTTAACAGGATTTTCATAAATGATATTTCCTTTTGAATCCGTCTCAAATGGTTGTTTTCGTTGAGCATTTCCAACCAAGCAGATAACTGTAAAAAAAATAACTACTACATATTTAGTCATAATCGGATTTTAATTTTGTCAAAAATAAGGATTTATTCCCATTCAATAGTTGCAGGGGGTTTTGAGCTAATATCGTATACAACACGATTAATTCCTTTTACCTTATTGATTATTTCATTGGATATTTTTGCTAAAACGTCATAAGGAATGTGTGACCAATCTGCCGTCATGCCATCTACACTCGTTACCGCACGAAGTGCCAAGGTAAATTCATAAGTTCTTTCATCTCCCATAACACCCACACTTTGCACTGGCAACAAAATAGCACCTGCTTGCCAAATAGAATGGTATAAATTATGTTCTTTTAACAATCGAATATAAATCGCATCAGCATCTTGCAACAACTTTGCTTTTTCTTCAGTTACTTCTCCTAAAATACGAATGCCCAAACCCGGACCAGGAAAAGGATGCCGGTTAATGAAACTTTCATGTAACCCTAATTCTAAACCAATTCTTCTTACTTCATCTTTAAATAATGCCCTTAATGGTTCCACCAATTGCATGTGCATTTTTTCGGGCAAGCCTCCCACATTGTGGTGCGATTTTATGGTTGCAGACGGCCCATTGACAGAAACACTTTCTATCACATCAGGATAAATAGTTCCTTGTCCTAAAAAATGAATGTCTTTAATTTTCTCCGCTTCTTCTTGAAAAATATCAATGAATAAGCCTCCAATTATTTTTCGTTTCTCTTCAGGGTTTGATACTCCTTTTAATTTATCATAAAATAAAGCCGAAGCGTTTACTCCTTTAATATTTAAACCTAAAACTTCATAATCTTTCAACACTTCTTCATATTCATTTTTACGAAGCAATCCATTGTCTACAAAAACACAATATAAATTTTTACCAATCGCTCTGTGAATTAAGGTTGCAGCCACCGTGCTATCTACACCTCCACTCAAAGCCATAATCACTTTTTTATCGCCAACTTGCTTTTGAATACTGTCTATTGTATCCTGTATATAGTGAGAAGGCGTCCAATCTTGTTGACAACCACAAATGCCCACTGCAAAGTTTTTAATAATTTGTTTGCCATTTTCAGAATGGGTAACCTCTGGGTGAAATTGTAAACAAACTAATGGATTTGGAGTCCCATTGATTGTAAATGCAGCCACCGGAATCGTATCTGTTTGTGCAATTACCTCAGCATTATCGGCTAGTTGAGTAATGGTATCGGCATGGCTCATCCAAACTTGATTGTCGTTTGAGATGCCTTGCATAATTGCATGCGTTGAAAATACATTGCATAATTTAGCCCGACCATATTCACGAGTAGACGATTTTCCAACCATTCCTCCATAAACTTTAGTCGTCAATTGTGCACCGTAGCAAATTCCCAACACGGGCAATTTTGCATTCATGGCTTTAATATCAACTATGGGTGCATTTTCTTCATTCACAGAAGCAGGGCTTCCCGAAAGAATAATCCCTTTTACCGTGTCATCATATTCAATAGCGGCATAATAGGGAATGATGTCGCAATAAATATTAAGTTCACGAATGTTACGAGCAATTAATTGGGTGTATTGCGAACCAAAATCGAGTATGATAATTTTTTCTGTCATGTTATTGTTTAGATATGAGTTTGAGATTGAGATGAGATATGTGGGATTGAGTGATGTGGGATTGAGAGATGTGAGAAATTGAATGTAAGAAATGAAAATCTCTAGTCTCAAATCTCAGATCTCTAATCTATTGTCTCAAATCTAGCTTTAAGCTTGACCTGTTGGACCACCAAATTGCATTGGCAATGCATTTTGTTCAATATCTTTAATTGCACCATGCACTTGCTCAAATTTTTTCACATTTTCTACCAAAGCCTTCATCAATCGTTTTGCGTGTTGAGGCGCTAAAATTACCCTTGATTTTACTTTTGCTTTGGGAGCGTTTGGCATTACATTAATAAAATCCAATACGAATTCGGCTGTAGAATGCGTAATTATCGCCAAATTTGAATAAACGCCTTCCGACATTTCTTCTGTTAATTCAATATTCAACTGATTTTGAGGTTGCTCGTTATTTTGCATTTTATTATTTTTTTTATTGGTCGCAAAGATAGTGGATTGAGTTATGAATTTTGAGTTATGTGTTATGAATTTTGAGTTTGAATAAAATCGCTATAAACAACAGCATAAAAATGAGCATGCCGACAACATTTGCATAAACAGCATAAGCGATTTAAACGAAAAAAAACGACAAAATCCGAAACTGAAATACACAAAAAACTTGCGCCTATTTTTTAAATTAATACTATATTTGATTTGTAAACCACAATTGATGTTAAAATGAATGAACAATTGTTGCGGGTATATGCAAGTTACAGGCAATAAAAACAAACACATATGAGTTATCATTTTTGGAATAATTTTATCGACACTTGGAGAAATCTGCCTCCGAATGAATACTTAAATCCTCATCCTGTAGCCCCATACAATCTTTTAAATGGTTGGACTAATCCTAATCTTGTACCGCTTTATGGAACAGTCAATCAGGGAGATTTGAGTTTACAATACTTACCAGAACCATGGTGGGGCAACAACGGAAGTCATCCATTGGAAAGCGTTGTTGTAAATTATAATCCAGCAGGGCTTAGCACTAATTATTATGGAAATAATGCGCAACAGCATTTTACTAATTCAAGAGCATTATTCGGATTTCAAATTTATTCAGATTTTATAAATAATGAAGTTTTAGTGAGATCGCGAAGATTTCCTGGAAAAGATACTTTTCATTATTCAAATCGGGCAAAGAGAGTATTTGATTCTTTAACAAGAAACCATATAACACTTGCAGGAAGCAATCTTGAAAATCATTTAAGTATTGAGCTTGCTCCGTGGTATACGCCAAATTCAAATTTAATTTTACCCTATATAAGACTTAATATAGTAAGCGTTTACAATAACTGTATAATGTTTGCCGCTAATGAATCTAGACGCATTCAAAACCCTATATTACGCAACAAAGTTATAATAAGAACATCTAAGAGTTCTATATTAAGACTGTTGCCTCATTTTGGGCCACACATAATAATATATGATCGGACCACTACATTAGGAAATGGTAGATGGTTCAAGTTTAGTTTGAATGTAATACCTAATATTGAATTCATATGCATTTGGGGACCAATGTCACGAAACGATTTCCCACCCAATGGAGACTTGGATGAAATACTAAATAATCTCTGATACTGCCTGTAACAGCGTGTAAGCAATATTGCCTTGCCGCAGGCGCAACACAAGGCAACATCGCCTACACGCAAACCGTTACAAGCAACCCTAACAGACCGACAGTGCGACCATCAAACGACAAAAAAAAAAGCCAGCCGCACATTTTAGAACATTTGGTTTTGCCCGACACACAAGCCAACCCTTCGCAAAACCAAAAGAGCTAAAATTTTCCAACCCACGGACTGACATTTAGAAAATAATTATTACATTTGACACTTCTTGACAAGTCAAAATACAGAAACGTGAGTTACCTAGGACAGAAAATTAGAGAAACGAGAGAAAAGCAAAATCTGCTACTCAGACAAGTTGCTGCTCATATTGAAGTTGACACTGCATTAATGAGCAAGGCTGAAAGAGGTGAAAGAAATTTGAATAGAGACCAAGTTGTAAAGCTTGCCAAATTCTTTAACTCATCAGAGGAAGAGTTTATTTCTCTATGGCTTTGCGACAAAGTAATTGAAGCGGTTGACAATGACCCTTTGGCGACTCAAGGAATAAAAAAAGCGTTAACCAAAACCAAGAATTAATTTAGATGCAAATCATTCATAAAATAGACAAATTTCTTTACACGATATTTCCATCGGTTATTCAAGGCGACCAGCAATCATTGCTCAATGCTATTCAAGACTTTTATACTTATGGACCTTACAAACCTAAAGTAACAATAGACAATGACTTTGTTAGTATTGAGATTGACACACCTACAATTTTAGCTCAAGATATAGACTACCAAAAGGTTATTGCATTTTGTGAGAAAGGCAAATATGCTAATGCAAAACCTATTCTTAAAAAACTAATCGAGAAGAATCCTGCTATTTCGGAATATCACCGAATTATGGGACAAATACTGTCAGACGAAGGCGACCAAGAAGAAGCAATCAATTGCTTAATTGATGCATTACGTTGGGACTCAAAAAATGGATGGGCATTACTTATGATGGGAAACATTTTTGCTAAGTTCAAAGATGATGTTCCAACTGCTATGAAATATTATGACCAAGCACAAATTGCAAATCCTAAGGACAATATCACCATAAACAACATTGGTGCAAACCTTATGCAACAAGGTAAATTGGAAGAAGCTAAAAAATATTTTTATGAAGCATTAAAGATTAACGACCAATATGCAAACACTCACTTTGCATTAGGAATGATTGCTGAAATGGAAGCAGACTTACAGTCTGCTTTTTACAGCACCATTCAAGCAATTAAACTGAATAAGAGTAAGGATGTGTTATATCAGAACTCTGCAAGACAAGCTTTCGAGATTACTAAAAAAATAATTGCAACTGATATTGGTAAAAAAATATTCAGGGAATACAGACATAAACTTGAATTTGATGGTGACAGAAAAATTGACATAATTCAAGATGAAGAAATACCAACTGCAGCAAAATTCGAGTTTGCAGAAAACTATGACAGAGAAACTCACATTGTAAAATACAAACCAAGTTACCCAGCGGTTGAACACTTAATAATGCATGAGTTGGTGCATTTAGATTTTGTTATTGAAGCAAGAAAAGGTCAGTTAAACCAATTATTTATTTCTACTCAGAATCATAAAACAGAATTTATAAAAGGACTTGAACCGACAATCAAGAAATTCAGCAAAATGGGAATTTCTGAAAAGTCAATTGCGGATTATTGCTCGAATCTATTTGAAGGCATGAACCGTCAAATATTCAATACGCCAATTGACTTGTTTATAGAGAATTTCCTTTATAATGAATTCGCAGAACTCAGACCTTTTCAATTTATCTCTCTCTACAATATGTTACAAGAAGGCCTGAAGGCTGTAACAGATAAAAAGATTGTTGAACTCTCTCCTAAAGATATCATTTCAAAAAGCAAGGTCTATAATATTGTAAATGCAATTCAGTTCAAAGAATTATTTGGTTTTGACTTTATCAAAGACTTCAATGCTACTCCGATAGAAATGAAACTTGCTACAGATTTTTATAACGAGTATCTTCAATACAAAGAGGACAAAGAACCTGCTGAAGAATATGAATTGGTTTTACATTGGGCTGAAGACTTAAAAGTAGACAAGAACTTTGAACTTGTTAATGAGCATGAATATAGAACCAAAAGGACAGATATTGACAACCTTTTATCTTCAATTGAAAAAGATCCTTATGATTTAGAGTCCAAAGACCCTTATAAACTAAGGGAGATGGACAAATTTCAAAAATCGCAAGAGCAAATAGGTATAAACATGGCTGTCGCCATGTTTATGGTTGATGCCTTGCAGTTTTTTGAAGGTAAACCTCAAGAGGAAATTAAAAAGATTGCTTTTGAAATTGCAACGCAAGGAACCCAAGGCTATAGACCAGACAAAGACAATTATCGAATTAACTCAATAAAAGACAAGACTTTTTCAGGCTACCATATTTTAGCTTATTACTACGTGAGTTGGTCATTAGCAATTCCAGAAATGGTATCTCAATTAAACTTGCCTTATGAAGCTGAATATAAAATGGCATTGACAATGCATAAACCGAATAAGTAATGAAGGAAAGCGAAGAAATAATACAAGCACTTTTGAAATTCAGAAATGAAAGAGATTGGGAGCAATTTCACAATCCAAAAGATTTGGCTTTGGCTATTAG
>JBILBN010000102.1:0-6594 GCA_044353665.1 Chitinophagaceae bacterium
CCTTAATGGCATCGCTGTTGAATGTGCTAAAAAAACCTAATAAATGGGAGGCATTATAAACAGGTGCTTCATCTAATAAAATTAAGTTTTGATCGGCAGCGCCACCTCTTACAAAAAAACCACTGTTCCCTTCACCAGCACTTTTTACACCTGGTAGTAATTGAATGGTTTTCAATATATCTTTTTCACCAAACAAAACAGGCAATTTCGCAATTTCGGTCATGTTTATTTTTTCCATGCCCATGGTCGTTTGCGTTAAATTTTCGTTGGCTTTTTTAGCCAAAATTTTCACTTCTTTAATTTCTCTTCCTTTTTTTGACAGCTCCCAATTTATTTTTTGATTCTTATCTAAATTAATAGTTTGTAGCATTTCTTCGAAACCAATATATGATGCTTTGATGACGTATTTCCCTTTAGGTAAGGTTAAAGAATAAAAACCATATTCATTGGTTCTGATACCAACGTTGGGCAATTCTACCACTCGAATGGATGCTCCAATTAATTCTTCGCCAGTTGTTTTATCTTTTACAGAACCGCTGATTGTGTATTTTTCTTGCGCAAGCATCACTGATGTAAAACTGATCATCAATATGAATATGAAAAGGAGTTTCTTCATAAATTATAATTTTATTTTGCAAAAGAAAGCTATCTAATATTATTTTAACTTTATTATGTGTTAAAAGGATATTAATATTTTTAATAGGATATAAATCAATTACGAATGGTCAATTATAAACGATAATTTTGTTTTACGATAAACAACCACAAAGCATATAAATAGCTTCTGCTTTTGCGCCATTGTGGTATTTTCAAATGATTGGCCTGCTACCAACTTGCTTATTTCATTTGTTTACTCACCAACCGATACGGATAACTAATTATATTTTATCCAAAAACTCACTAAACTTGTCAAACGCTTTTTTGCGATGGCTGATGGCGTTTTTTTCTTCCGCTGAAATTTCGGCAAAAGATTTTGAGTAGCCTTCTGCAATAAAAATAGGGTCGTAACCAAAACCATCTGTGCCTTGTTTTTGTAGCGAAATTATTCCTTTGCAAATGCCTTCAAATTGTTTTATTTCTCCATTAATAATTAATGTAATGACTGTTTTAAAAAAAGCATTTCTATTGCTTTCTGATGCTAATTTTTCTAATACCTTTTCGATATTTTTTTCAGAATTGGTGGGCTCTCCTGCATATCGAGCAGAGTAAACGCCTGGTTCGCCATCAATGGCTTCTACAAACAAACCGGTATCTTCGGCAAAGCAGTTTTTACCACAAAACGTATGAACGACTTGTGCTTTTTCTAATGAATTTTCTTCCAATGTTTCAAATGGTTCTGCAATATCGTCAAAAAACTGAACGTCTTTGAGTTTTAAAAATGAAAACTGAGTTCCCATAATTTGAGAAACTTCTTTGATTTTATGATCGTTGTTGGTGCAAAATACGAGTTCTAGCATGGCTAATATTGAATGTAACACACCCCTTTATCCCGTCTTATAGAGGGTAATTTGGATGGTTACTTGTTTTAATTGTTAATGAATATTTTCAAATTATTGAATATTAAAAAGGGGTTTAAGGCCTGTTGTCCAAAGAGATGATTTCATAGCTGCATTGGCACTCACTTCGCTTAATGAATTGCTTAATAAAAATTTGATATTGTTGAACCGAAATGGTTTATACACATTTTTTTGAGCATTAAATGCTTCATTATTAAGGCTTAAGCCAAAAAGGATAACTGTTTCGGGGTTTAACTGATTGATTATATTTAAAACCTCATTTTTTTCTACCAACATACTGATTTGATAATCAGCTTCTTGTAGCTTGCAAGCGGCAAGCATTTTGGCTAAAAGTTCTTGATTTTCTGGCAAATTGTCTTCTTTTGAAATTAATATCAAAATTTTTTGTTGAAAACTTCCCTTTAAAAGTTCGTGAGACGCTTTAAAATCAATGTTAGTATAAAGCGTTTCGTTGTAAATGTGCAAAACTTGGTCTATCTGAATTTCGTTCATTATTTACTATGGATTTTTTTTTGTTTTTTTGCAATATAGTCTTTTCTATAAGTATTTAAAAATAAAAATGATATGAGTATTAGTACGTTAAAAGTTTCAGAAAGTCGTGCAAATTTATTAGACGAAAGCAATATTCAATTTGGGAGGTTATATTCTGACCATATGTTGATTGCTGATTATGAAGATGAAGAGTGGAAAGTACCTCAAATACTCCCTTATGGCGATATCACGATGAGCCCTGCTACTACTTTTATTCATTATGGGCAAGCTATTTTTGAAGGCATTAAAGCTTACAAAACGGAGAATGGAGAAGTGAAAATTTTTCGCCCACATGACAACTGGAAGCGTTTTAATATATCGGCTGCTCGTATGGCAATGCCAGAAATTCCGGAAGAAATTTTTATTCAAGGCTTAAAAGAATTAATATCGTTAGATAAAAACTGGGTTCCAAACTCTTATGGATGCTCACTTTATATTAGACCATTTATGTTTGCAACAGATGAATTTATTGGCGTGAAACCAGCTGAAAAATTTCGTTTTATGATTATCACATCTCCTGCAGGTGCATATTATAGTAAACCAACAAGAATTTATTTACAAAAAGAATATATCCGAGCATTTCCTGGAGGAATTGGCTTTACGAAAGCAGCAGGAAATTATGGCGCAACGATGTTGCCTTCTAAAAAAATTAAAGAAATGGGTTACGACCAAATTCTTTGGGTAGATGGTGTAGAACATAAATATGTACAAGAAATTGGTACGATGAATGTATTTTTTGTGATTGGAGATACAGTAATAACTCCTGATTTAACAGCAGGAACTATTTTGGCTGGTGTAACTCGTGATAGCATTATTAAATTATTGAACGAAAAAGGAATTGCTGTTGAAGAACGTCCTTTGGCAATAGATGAAATAATAGAAGCTAGCAAAAATGGTACATTGAAAGAAGCTTTTGGTGCAGGAACGGCTGCTGTAATTGCGCCTATTTGCGAATTAAATTATGAAGGTGAAATTGTAAATCTTCCTGAAGAATCTACTTGGAAAATTTCTGCAATGATTAAAAAAGAATTGGCTGATATTCGTCATGGACATATTGCAGATACACACAATTGGATGTTTACTGTTTGCTAATATTTTTAATAATTGATTAAGCTTTTTTAAAAAAGTATGTATAAAATTGGAGTTGTTGGAGAAGGAGAATACAACAGTAAAATAAGTTCATTGACATCTAATGAACTTTTCACTGTTGATTTTTTTGTGCATCAATCTAACGTAACAGATTTTATACTTAAGTCGGATATTATATTAATTACCAATGCTAACAACGCATTTAAACATGCCGACATGGCTGTAAGAAATGGCAAACATATTTTTATTGAAAACATAGCTAATTTTACGGCTCAGGAAGTAGAAGAATTGATTAAAACATGCAAAGAAGGGAGTATCCAATCCAGCATTCATTTTCAAGAAAACAGAAATCCTGCTATTGAATCAATTAAAGAGAATATTAAAACGCCATTGTTTATAGAATCGCACCGATTAAGTACGCTAAAAAATGTACGCTGTGAAAATGATGTTGTTTTTGAATTGATGATGCAAGATATTTTTATTGTACTGTCGATAGTAAAAAGTGAAATTAAACGAATTTCTGCCACTGGGATAAAGGTAATTAGCGACTATAAAGATATTGCCAATGCTCGATTAGAATTTACCAATGGATGTATTGCGAATTTTACAGCCAGTAGAATATCATTGAAAGAAATGAATAAAATGCGCATTTTTCAAAAAGATTCCTATTATTCGGTCGATTTTTTTAATCAAAAAACAGATTTAATTTCCCTACAAAATCAAACTGAAGCTCGCAAAGAATTGCAGGTAATGTCAACCACCTTTAATGAAAAAAATATATTACAAATTGAAATTAATGACTTTGTAAACAGCATACACCTAAAACAGCATCCTAAAGTATCCATGGAAGATGGCTATAAATCCCTAGAGGTTGCTAATAAAATCCTAAAAAAGATAAATTCTTTTGGTGAGGAGTAAAATAAAATCTATTTTTTCATGTTATATAATTAATAAAAATGAAAATTAAACTTTTAGGAGCTTTATTGTTATTCATATTAGCGATTAATTCGTGCAATATGGTTAACCCTAAGGAAGGTGTTCCAACTTATATTCAAATAGATAGTGTACAGTTAAATGCAACCGATTCGGCAAAACATGGCTCTGTAAAACACAAAATAACAGATGTTTGGGTGTATTATGAAAGACAATTATTAGGTGCTTTTGAATTGCCTGCAAAAATACCTGTATTAGCTACAGGAAAAGGACAGCTACAGGTTGTGGCTGGCATATGGGACAATGGATTGTCTGGTACAAGGGCAAAATATCCTTTTTACGCAGTAGACACATTTACATTTAATGCAAACCCTACGAATACCGTTAAACACACACCACAATTTACCTATCGAACAACTGAGGATATAATAACCTATTATACTGAAAATTTTGAACAAGGAAATACATTTGTAAGACGTTTTGGTGATTCATCTTTTGCCAGAACCAATGACCCTACTGAAGTTTTTGAAGAAGATTGGTCAGGAAAAATAGATTTGCACGACTCAATAGATTATGTTGAAATTATAACTTCTAAAGAATATTTTTTACCTGCTAATAGAGAAGCTTACTTAGAGTTAAATTATAAAAGTGACATTGATTTTACGGTAAGAACTGAAATATATCATTTAGGAAATTATTATAATTTTGACATTATTGGCTTAAAAGCTAAAAATAGCTGGACCAAAGTTTATTTAAACTTAGCTGGTTTTTCAGCAACCTATCAAGGAGGCAAATCAAAATATGTGATTCAAGCACTTCTACCTACTAATAAATCGACCGCAAAAGTTTTGATTGATAATTTTAAAATAATTTATTTTAATTAGTGCGCAAAGAAATAAAAATAGGAATATTATTTTATGCAATTGCAGATTATTTATCTGCAATAATAGGTTGGATGCTGTTTCTATTTTACAGAAAAAGCACGTATCAATATATTTCTTTTACAGAATTTATTTCGAATATTACAAGTAAAGAAATTTTATTTTCTTTCATTATTATACCTGCATTTTGGCTTTGTTTACATTTATTTTCTGGTACGTATTTTAATCCTTATCGAAAATCCAGATTTATTGAAATTTATAGAACGTTGATAGCCACTATGATTGGCTCAATCATAGTGTATTTTGTGTTTGTCATAAACGACTTAACGCAAAATACCAGCTACTTTTACAAAACATTTTTTTTCTTTTTTTTACTTCAATATTTCACCACCTTATTAGGCCGAATTTTTATATTAAATTTTGTAAAACAAAAAATCAATAAAGGCCAATTTGGTTATAACACACTCATGATTGGTGGCAATCAAAAAGCAATAGAAATTTATAAAGATATTATCAGTAATGAAGTAAAGCTAGGTTATACATTTAAAGGTTTTGTATATGCAGACCACACAGGACAAAATGGAATGAGCAAGCATTTACCTAAACTAGGCAGCATTGAAGAGCTTGAAAATATTATAGATGAACACCAAATAGAAGAAGTTATCATTGCTGTTGATACCTCAGAACATAATAAATTAGAACAAATTTTAGCGCAGCTTTCACATAGACAGGTCATTATAAAAATAACACCCGATTCTTATGATATTATTTCTGGATCAGTGAAAACAAGTAATGTTTTTGCAGCAGTATTAATAGAAATTTATCCTGAATTAATGCCGGATTGGCAACGAGTAATTAAAAGAGCCTTGGATATCATTTTTTCATTTCTAGTTTTAATTATTTTGAGCCCATTATATTTATTTGCAGCTATTAAAGTAAAACTATCTTCATCAGGACCTATTTTTTATAAACAAAGTAGAATTGGGCTTTATGGCAAACCATTTTGGATTTATAAATTTCGCTCTATGAAAATAAATGCAGAAGAAAACGGGCCTGCCTTGTCGAGCGAAAATGATCCTCGAATCACAAAATGGGGGCGCATTATGCGTAAATGGCGAATTGATGAATTGCCTCAATTTTACAATATTATAAAAGGAAATATGTCTTTAGTGGGACCCAGACCAGAACGAAAATATTTTATTGACATTATTTCTCAAACCAATCCACATTATCGTTTTTTACATAAAGTAAAACCAGGTCTTTCATCTTGGGGAATGGTAAAATTTGGCTATGCCGAAAACACCTCTGAAATGATTGAACGTATGAAATATGATTTATTGTACATTAAAAACTGTTCGTTGGTTTTAGATTTCAAAATTATGATTTATACAATTTTAGTTATCTTGCAAGGCAGAGGAAAATAGTTTTAACGGTTAATGATTAAAGGTTAATCTGCTTTTTTAAAATACAAATTCATGAAACAAATTATACTAGTCATATTGATAATTGCATCCATAAATGTGCATGCACAAAAAAAATATTTTCAACAAGATGTTGGTTATAAAATAGAGGTCGCCTTAGATGATGAAAACCATATTTTAAGAGGGCAAGAAACCATTGATTATAAAAATAATTCTAAAGAC
>JBILBN010000103.1:0-6497 GCA_044353665.1 Chitinophagaceae bacterium
AAATGCATAAACAAAACAAAATAACAATAAAAACATATAAATCAAAAAACCGAAGTCAAAATGTTTTGACTTCGGTTTAATTAATTATTTTTACACTAAATCCGTATCACTTATTTAGGACGATACAGGAGTATATTTATTAATGATGTTGATGATGTGCTGAAGGTAATTTTGTAAATTCTTCAGCATTTACGGTTGTATCTTGTAAATTAACATGTTGTTCTATTGTAAAAAATAATTTATCCGTAATAATTCTGTTGTATAATTCATCTGAGAATTTTTTATCTTCTAGTTGTTTTTTGATTAGCGGTTCCACCCAATCTGATTCTAAATCCATGCCAGACATGCCTCCATATTGCCCAAAATAACTCATAATTTGTGCACGTGCAGCTTGATCCATTTCCTCATTTGTTACTTGCAATTTATTGTCTTCTATAATTTTATCAGAAATTAATTGCCAACGCATTTGGTGGTCAAATCCGCTAAACTCTTTTTCTACTTGTTCAGGCGATTTATATTGCTCTCCACCAACGCTCATCCAGCGTTTTAAGAATGTTACAGGTAATTCAATAGGTGTTTCATGCACTAAACGCTCAAACAAATCGGTGTGCAATTTTGTTCTTGCTTGTTGGCTCCAATACATTTCAATTTCCCCTTTCAATACGTCTTTAAATGCCTCTATCGTTTCTAAATTTCTGCCGGGATAAATTTTTTCAAAAAAGGTGGTATTAATTTCTGCTTTGGCAACTAAACCAACTTTTACAATCAACATATTGAAGGATTTATTTTTAGCGTCCTCATCTGTAGGCTCTAAATTTAAATCTTTCATGATTGCAGGCAATAAATGGGCATCAAAATTATCTTTCAACGTAAACGTGACTACATCATTTGCTTTTTTACCCATCAGTAACGTTTGCAATGATGGCGAAAAATATTTGACCAATAATGAATTGTCTTTTTTAATACCCCCTTCAATTGAAATGCCGTTTGCATCTGCTTCTTCAAACACAACATTCAATACATTGTCTTCGCCAGTAACACTTTCAGGATCTGTCATATCACCAGCTTTGTATCGTAATTTTTCTACTTCCTCGTTTACCATTTCGTCTGTAACGGTCACTTTATATAAAGGTACATTTGTAGAACCATTTAATAATGGCAATGTATAATCAGGTTTTGTGCCAATCTCAAACTCAAAAGTAAAATCTTCTGGGTTATTCATGTCAAATTGATATTGTTTTTGGGTTGCAGAAGGAATTGGTCTAGCGAAAATTTCAGCTCTATTTGCAATTAAATGTTCTTCTAATTTTGCTCCAGCCACTTTGATAACTTCGTCTCTGTAAAGCGAAGCGCCATGCATTTTTTTCACCATACCTACAGGAACCATTCCTTTTCTAAACCCAGGGATAGCTGCATTTTTACTGTATTGTTTCAGTGCTTTTTCAAACGTTGGCAAATAATCTTCTTTTGCTAATTGTACAATCACTTTTTCGTGATACTTCCCTATGTTTTCTTGTGTTACTGTTGCCATGATATTAAATATTTTGAGTTGAATTCATTTTTTCAAGGCTGTGAAATTACAACTTTCAAACAATTTTAGGCTTTTTGCTTATTTTTTATTTTAGTAGAAAATGGACTTATTAATTTAAGGGTTAACCTAAAATTGAGGCTTTTAAAAAGAACTTTTTTATAAAGTCTTTAATTTAAATCTAGAAAAACCGGTTTAAAAATACTTGATTTTATAAAATTCAAAAATGCTAACTTTTGATTTTCAACTTATGGGCCATGGAATATAAGTTGTTATAAGCGATAATATAAAACTTTTAACTCTTTGTGTTTAAATATCCTACAACTAAAAACTTTTATCTATTTTTGCCAAATGGAAGCAACTACTTTAACTCCAAAAGATTTTACGACTGACCAAGAGGTTCGCTGGTGCCCGGGTTGTGGCGATTACAGTATTTTAAAACAAGTACAAACCGTTTTGCCAACATTGGGTTTGCCTCGTGAGCAGTTTGCAATCATATCAGGAATTGGTTGTTCTTCCCGTTTCCCCTATTACATGAATACCTATGGAATGCACTCTATTCATGGACGTGCAACGGCTGTTGCCAGTGGTTTGAAAATTGTTCGTCCGGATTTAAGTGTTTGGATAGTTACAGGTGATGGAGACAGTATGAGTATTGGTGGAAATCATTTAATACATTTATTACGTAGAAATATTAATGTGCAAATATTGTTGTTTAACAATCAAATTTATGGTTTAACGAAAGGACAATATTCACCAACTTCTGAGGAGCATAAAATTACAAAATCAACACCTTTTGGAAGTTTGGATCATCCATTTAACCCAGGCGCATTAGCCTTAGGTGCAGATGCTACCTTTATTGCTCGAAGCATGGATAGAGATGTAAAACATTTGCAGGAAATGATTCGTAGAAGTTACTCGCATCAAGGAGCTTCTTTCTTAGAAATTTATCAAAATTGCAACATCTTCAACGATGGGGCCTTTGAAATATATACTGAAAAAACATCAAAAGCAGGTCAGGCTTTATTTGTAGAACACGACCAACCAATGGTTTTTGGTGCCAATAAAGAATTGGGTATTCGTTTAAATGGATTGAAACCAGAAGTGGTTGAAATAGGTGAAGGATATAATTTAAATGATTTGTGGATTCATGATGAAACAGATATTTACAAGGCGCAAATTTTGACTAGAATGTTTGATAATCCTACAGATGAAAATCACTTGCCACGGCCTTTTGGTGTATTTTATGCAGTAGAAAGAGCTTGTTATGAAGATTTAGTGACAGCCCAAATTCAAGATACCATTGATGCAAAAGGATTAGGTGATTTAGATGCATTAATTGCTGGTAAAGAAACGTGGACAGTGCTTTAATTGTACCTGATTAATGATCAATTATCAATACAATTTTGGAGTTTGGCTTATGACATTTTTGCTATTTGGTGCAGCTTGTACCAACAAATCGGTTTGTCTTGAACCACAATCGGTTGCATATAGAGGAGGCTTTTATTATGCTAATTCAGATACCAGTATTTCACTGAAAGATTCTTTTTTAATAAATGCAAATATATACTTTGGACAAGAAAATTTGTATTTCAATAATATAAAAAATGCCAGCAAATTTTCGGCTATTTTATCTACCATAAAAGATTCAACCCTGTTTTTTTTTCAATCAGATAGCAGTGATTTTTCAGCTGAACAAATTGATACTATTCAAGTTTACCATACGAATGAATTGCATTTTATTTCAGTTGCTTGTGGCTATCAGTTTTATCATCAAATCAACAAAATTAGTTTTACGAAACATGTTATCGATACTATTTATTTAAATAATACCAACGTCAATAATGATGTTAATAAAGAACATTTGAAAATTGTTTTACGCAAATAATATATCCCTAAACCTTTTAAAAAGATTGATTTTAGTATCAATCTTATTTCTTTATTCTTTTAGTTCAGATGCACAAATCGACTCAATGCAATTAAAAGTTAAATCTACTGATTTTTCTTATTTTAGAGTTGGAATAGATGCTTCCAAATTTGTTTCTTCTAGCATAGCTAATAGCTATGATATGATGGAGTTTGCCGTTGATGCAAATTATAAAAGTAATTTAATAATTTCGTCAGAATTTGGTTTTGGAAATTCAATCGTTGAGAACACATATTTAACCTACAAAAGCAACAATGTTTTTATGCGTTTAGGAATAGATAAAACACTTTTTAATAAAGAATTTGCAGGGGATATGGACAATGCATTTGTTGGAATAAGATACGGATTCGGATTTGTAAATAGAGGCGATGCAAATTATACTATTTATAATGCCATTTATGGAAATTCAAACAGTCAAATAGGGGCTACTCAATTTTTGACACATTGGCTAGAACTAACAGGTGGGTTTAAAATGGAGCTTAAAAAAAATATTTTTATTGGTTGGAATATTCGAATGAAAACTTTCATCGATCCAAAGAAATTTGAACAATTGCCTCCCTCTTATGTAGCAGGATATGGTAGGGCAGATAAAAATACGGCATTTGGTTATAATTTTTATTTGATGTATGGTTTTGGGAAGAGAAAATAAAGATAAATTTAATATTCACAGACTAAAATCATTGATTGGTCCTTTTTTTAATAACTTTTAGGTAAAATAGCAATAGAATATTTTGCACTCTCCGAAATATTTCATTCTTTGCACTTGATATGCAATGAACAGTAAATTAAAACTGTTTTTTAACAAATTACGAATAAAATGAAAAATAATTAATATTTTTTTACAAGAATTAAAATATCCTGCATATATTGTGCTAATATTTGATTTAAATAATATTTTTAATATATTTGCCTTCTTGTAAAAAAACAATAAACGGATTATGATAAAACAATTTTCGTTAAGACTATTAGCTTTAGGATTGATAGCAACATCATGGGGATGTGGTGGAACTGGTGGACCGCAAGGTCAGGTAGTTGGTAACTCTATTAAAGTTAATAATATAGTTTCGGCTCCAGTTGGAATGACTTGGGTGCCATCTGGTGTTATGCACATGGGTGCCAGTGATCAAGATGTCAGAAACGCCAATGACGTAAAAAACAGAACAGTACAAATGTTAGGTTTTTATATGGACGCTACTGAGATTACAAATGCAGAATATCGTCAGTTTGTAAATTGGGTGAGAGATTCTACTGCTCACTCTGTTTTAGGCGATTACAGAGATTTAGATGATGGCTCTCAAATCATTGATTGGAAGAAAAAATTAAAATGGAATGACGTCGATTTACAAGATCAAATGGCTTCTTATTATGTTCCAAATACAGAAAGTATTTGGGGTAAAAAAGAATTCGATAATTCTAAATTAAAGTATCATTATGAAGCTTTTGATTATGATCAAATGGCTAAACAATCGGTTCCAGGACAAACACAAAATCGTTTAAACTATTTAATGAAATATGATGTTGGTGCTTATCCTGACACGACTGTTTGGATGAAACTATTTTCATATTCATACAATGAACCTATTACGCACCAATATTTTTGGTACCCATCATTTGATAAATACCCAGTAGTTGGTGTGAATTGGTATCAAGCAAACGCATTTACCAACTGGAGAACACAACTTTGGAGAGGATATAGAGATTCTAAAAAAATGTATTTAGAAGGAAACTTCCGTTTACCAAGTGAAGAGCAATGGGAGTGGGCTGCTAGAGGTGGCAGAACACAATCTCCATATCCTTGGGGTGGTCCTTATATTGTAAATAAAAAAGGCTGTTATCTAGCAAACTTTAAACCCAATAGAGGTAATTACAGTGCAGACGGTGGTTTATATACTGTGAGAGCTGATGCTTATTGGCCAAATGATTATGGTTTATATAACATGAGTGGAAACGTTGCCGAGTGGACTTCTTCACCTTACGAAATTAATACCTATTCTAATGTATCGGATATGTCTCCAGAAGTTAGAAGCCGTGCTAAAGAAACTGACCCAACATGGTGGAAGCGTAAAGTTACTCGTGGAGGTAGTTGGAAAGATGTAGCAAGTTTTTTACAAGTGAGTTCTCGTGATTATGAATTTGCAGATACCGCAAAAGCATTTATTGGTTTTAGATGTATCATTGAATACATTGCACCATCTTTAAGCAATAAAACACCAAGAAAATAGTTATTTTAAAAGAAATAACATACAATTAAAGAAAAAAATAAACATAAATAATTAATAAAAAAGTATAAAAAATGAATTCGATAGCTCTATTTTTTGAAACTACAAATGGAAAATATATTAAAAACGTCATAATTGGTGTTGGAGCATCAATCGTGTTAATTGGAGCATTAGCTAAGTTACAACACTGGGCAATTGCAGGAACAATGTTAACGATTGGTATGTTGACAGAAGCATTTATTTTTGCATTAATGGGATTACTTCCTCCTCATAAAGATTACTATTGGGAAAAATACTATCCTGGAATTGATGAAAATCCTCATGTTGAGGCATATAAAAAAGGAATAAAATTTCAGCCAACACCCGTAAATTTAAGTGGTGGTAGTGGTTCAGGTTCTTCCTCAACAGCAGCTTTAGATAAAATGTTGGATGAAGTAAACTTAAATCCTGCCAATTTGAAAAAATTAAGCGAAAATTTCACAAAATTTGGAGAAACAGTTGATCAAGTAAAAGATATTGCAAATGTAACTGTTGCTACCAATGATTATGCTGCCAAGGCTAAAGAAGCAACAACTGCTTTAGGTCAAATGAAAGATACATTTATGGGAGCTGCTAATACATTAAATTCTTTTAATAATGCTGCTGACGAAACGGCTAAATTTCATGATCAAGTTTCTACTTTAACAAAAAACTTAGGTTCATTGAACCAAATTTATGAAGTAGAATTGCAAGATGCAAACAACCATTTGAAAGCAATGAACAAATTTTATAGCAATTTAGTGAATGCTTCTGATGCTATGCAAAACAGTGCTGATGATGCCAA
>JBILBN010000104.1:0-6442 GCA_044353665.1 Chitinophagaceae bacterium
TTTATACCCAATGCTCAATTTGGATTTGTATGGGCATCTACAGCAGCAGTAATTGCTTATGTTGGAACTAATACAACAACAACTTCATTAGCAACAGCAGGAACAAATAAAATTGTTACCACTTCTGTTGATCAACCATTAAACCCTGTCCCAATCGGAACTATTTCAGGGAATTCAACCGTATGTGCAGGTTCTTCAGCGAATATAAATGTTGCAATTACTGGAGGAAGTTCACCATACACCCTAATTTACGGAAACGGCACAAACTCATTCACCGTTAATAATTATATATCAGGTAGCCCAATTGCAGTATCACCAAGTACAACATCGACTTATACGATAACATCGGTGAACGGTTTTACTTTAAATCATACAGGATCGGCTGCTATTACTGTAAACTTGCCAAGTTCATCTACAAACACAGCATCAGCATGTGCGAATGCCTTACCCTATGTTTGGAATGGTCAAAGTTTGACAGCTACAGGTACTTACACAAACACACAAACAGGTGCAAACGGTTGTGATTCGGTGGCTACTTTAAATTTTACAGTGTTAGCGAATAGCACTTCAACCACTACATTATCTGCTTGTGTGCCATTTATCTGGAATGGGCAAAGTTTAACAAGCAACGGGGTTTATACGTATACAACATTAAATGCAGCTGGTTGTGATTCGGTGGCTACATTAAATTTTACCAATACTAATAACAGTAGTTCATTTAATCCAGCTGGTATATTAGCTACCACTTGCCCTACAGTTAGTGGAGGTTCTGTTATTGTATCTGCCACTAGTCTAAGTACGTTTACTATTTCTCCGGTAGGGCCTACTCAGCCATCATCTGGAATTTTTACGAATATGCTTGGTGGCACAATTTATACGGTAACTTTAACGGATGGCAATTCATGTACTAACACAACGTTGATTTCGGCAACCTCTCCAAGCAATGGAGAATTAGCCTTTGCGACTGCAGCTAATGCCTCATCATTACCTGGAAGTATTTGTAGTAATATGATACAAACAGATGGCTCTACTATGAATTATTATGGTGCTACTTGTGATGATTTAATTGCTACTGTATCCGACACATTAGGAGGCAATATATTAGGTAATGTAAATGCTTGTGTGACTGTTTTACCAACAGTACCAACTTTTAATAGTCAACCATACTTACCAAGATATTATGACATTGCTCCTACAAACCAAGGTCCAGCAAATATCACATTATATTTTACACAAGATGATTTTGATGATTATAATTTAGCTGCAGGTGCGTTTCCTCAAATTCCAGCAGTACAAGCTACAGGAACTGCTACTTTCTGTATTTCTCAAGTTCCAGGTGGATTTTTACCAGGTGCTTCAGGAGCCACAACAATTGTACATACTGTAACAGCTACTTGGAATATTGCGTTAAACAGATGGGAAGTAACGTTACCTGTTGCAAGCTTTAGTGGATTCTATTGCCATGCATGTAATCCATTAAACAGTGCATTACCAGCAGCTATTACTAATTTTAAAGGGACTAAAACAGAAACAACGGATTTATTAACTTGGTCTACAACAAGCGAATTAAACAATGCTCATTTCAATGTTTTATACAGTAATGATGGTAAAAACTTTAGTCGTTTAACATCAGTAAATAGTAAAGCGACGAGTGGAAATAGCAATGTAGTATTAAATTATAGTGCAGAAAACAACATGCCTAAATTAGGACACAATTACTATAAATTAGAGCAAGTGGATATTGATGGGAAATCATTAATAAGTTCTCAAGTGGTTGATTTAATGTGGGGTGTAAATGGTAGCACAATTAGTGTGTATCCTAATCCTACTTCTAATGAGTTAAACATTGATATTTATACCACTAAGGCTGAAAATTCAACTATTAAAATACTTGATATGAGTGGTAGAATTTTAAAAGAAATTCAAACTAAATTGTTTGTTGGTGCAAATAGCATTCAAACAAATATTGGTGAATTGGCTACTGGAATTTATACGGTTCAAATTCTTGAAAATAATAAAATAACTCAAGTAAGTAAAGTTGAAAAGCAATAATACTTATTATTAAAAGCAAATAAAAAGCGGTCGCAATTTGCGACCGCTTTTTATTTTACAGTATCACTTCAAAAAAGTTGGCGATGTCTGTATCAAGTTTTTATTTCAATGATTTAAAAATCATCATCCTCATCAAAATCATCAAAAGTATCTAATCCTAAATCATCATCAATTTTAAATTCATCCTCGTCATCTTCATCTTTTTTACCTATTTTTTTAGATTTCGATTTTGAAATAGGCATATCAAATTCTTCAAACTCTCCACCGAATTCGTCTTCTTCTTCTTTAAAATCATCATCCTCGTCATCGTCTAAATCATCGTCATCGTCACCTTTTACACTTTTACCCTTCTTTGGTTTAATATCCAAATCATCCTCGTCATTCAAATCATCTTTATCATCACCATCAGTAGATTTTGATGTTTTTTTTGCTGATTTCTTTACCACTTCATTACCTGGAGCTGCTTTTTTTGTAGTCTCTTTTTTTTCTGGTTTAGCTTTCATGTCTCTATCTTTTTTCACTGTAAATTTTCTATATATTTTTGAAACAGAAAAATTTTTTTGAACTTTTTTTATAATTTTTTTTTATTCAAAAATTTCAGTATAATCCCATTTTATATTTGCCCAAATAAATACTACATCTTAATGAGTTGATCTCTTCCTACACCGTTTGATACGTATGTAACTTTAGTTTTGGAAACTTTTTCTATTAATGAAATTAATGTTAAAAAATTTTGTGGCAATTCTTTATTCGATTTACAAATTGAAATAGGTTTATCCCAAATAGGCAATGTTTCATATACCGGTTTAATTTCATTTTCTAAAATATCATACGGAAAAGTAGAAACCGTAATGCCATTAATATCATATTCAATGCATGCTGAAACACTTTCCATATCATCTAAAACATCTGCTTTAGTCACAATAATTTCATCTACCCCATTAATCATACAAGCATATTTCAAAGCCACTAAATCTATCCAACCGCAACGACGAGGTCTCCCTGTTGTTGCACCAAACTCGTTACCTAATTTTCTTAATTTTTCTCCAACTTCATTCTCTAATTCAGAAGGAAATGGTCCACCACCAACTCGAGTACAATATGCTTTGCTGATGCCATAAACTTTGCCCACCCATTTTGGTGCAATTCCTAATCCTACACACAGTCCTGCTGTTACTGTATTACTAGATGTAACATAAGGATAAGTTCCAAAATCAATATCTAACATAGTTCCTTGAGCACCTTCTGCTAGTATTTTTTTACCTGATTCTAATTGTTCATTTAACCAATATTCTGCTGCTATGAATTTATATTTTTTCAAATTTTCAATAGATTGGTAAAATTGTTCTTCCCAAATTGCAATATCTTCATTTATCCCTTCTACATCTTTTAGCAGTTGTAAATGTTTTTCTTTTAATTTGATATATCGATCATTGAAATCTGCTTTCAAAATATCTCCAACTCTTAATCCATTCCGACCTATTTTATCCATATAAGTTGGCCCAATTCCTTTTAAGGTACTTCCAATTTTATTTTTACCTTTTGCTAATTCACTGGCTTTATCTAATGCTTTGTGCGTTGGCAAAATTAAATGAGCCCTTTCGCTTATCAGCATTACTTCAGTAAGTTGCACACCTAATGATTCAATTTCTTCACACTCTAATTTAAAAGAATAAGGATCAATAACTACACCATTACCAATTACATTCAATAAATTTTTATGGAACACTCCTGAAGGGATAGTATGTAAAACAACTTTCTTATCTCCCAAATACAGTGTATGACCTGCATTTGGACCACCTTGAAAACGGGCAATAATATCATATTTAGGTGCCAAAAAGTCAACAACTTTTCCTTTTCCTTCATCTCCCCATTGCAGTCCTAGTAAAACATCTATCATTTGTAAATTTTAATTATTTGAAATAAATTAATTTCTTGTGCAAATGTATTTCTATAAAACTGTAACAAAAAAAATCCCACGTTTTATTGTGGGATTTTTTTTAAACAATTTATTAATGTTCTATTATCTTATTAAAATAACATCTCCTTTCTTCGTGTAGGTAGCATTGTCTGTTAAACATTTATACCTAAATATATATTGATAAGTAGCTAAAGGAGCTTGTTCACCATCAACTGTTCCATCCCAACCTCTTCTGTAATCAATTGTTGTCCATACACGTTTACCCCATCTATCATAAATATCGAGTTGCTGTACTTGTATGGCAGCTGTTGAAAGAACTCTAAACACATCATTTTTACCATCCCCATTTGGAGAAAAAGCATTTGGAATAAAGGTAAAGGCGATTTCACAACATGGCCCTGCTTCTATTTCTACCGTATCGTATATAACGCAACCATTTGCATCGGTTACTTGAAGATTATAAGAACCAAAATATAATTGAGTTGCTATCTGTGTAGTTTGTGCAGGGTTAGTAAACCACACATAAGTATATGGTGGCGCTCCTCCAGATACATTGGCAGTTGCTTGACCTTCATTTCCTTTACCAGTACATCCTAAATCTTGTTTGGTAATAACATTATTTAAAGGATTTGATGGAGGATTGATTGTAAATATTTCTATATAATCACAACCTGCTGTATCTACTACTCTTAACGTATAAGTACCTGCCTCTAAACCACTAAATATACCTGATTTATTAATATTAAGACCTGGTGTAACATAGTATTTATAACCCCCTCTTCCGCCAGTTCCTACAACAAATAATTTACCATCTTTAGAATCGATACAATTCGCATCTGAGGTGACCAATTTTGCACCTACTGCTGTAGGTTCTGTTACTTGAACTAATGTATCTTTAGTGCATCCTAATGCGTCCTGAATCATGATGGTATAAAATTTAGCTACTAACCCAGTAAATGTTCCACTTGAATTGCTTGTGCCACCATCCAAATAATATACATATGGAGAAACTCCACCAAATGCCACAATTGACAAACTACCATTCGCATCACCTTTACAAATAGGTTCAGTACTCGTAAATGATAGTATTTCTATTGGGTTGTTTTGAGTGACGGTAACTGCTGTTGAAACAACGCAATTATTAGCATCTTTTACAATAATTATATAAGAACCAGCTGTTAATCCTGTGTAGAAGCCTGGAGAAGATTGAACTCCAGATCCTGTTGGCAAAATAGTGTAATTTGAATTTGTCAATAATCCAGCTCCTCCATTTGCTATGGCAGTAATTGTTCCTGTATTACCTCCAAAACAGGCTACGTTTTGAACACTAATTGGATTAAATACCAATGCAGGTGGTTGACTTACAGAAATAGTTGTGGTTTTAGAACATCCTGATGCATCTACTACTGTTATTGTATATACTTGAGGAAGTGGCAATGTTGGTAAACTATTGAATATTCCTGTTGTATTTGGTGCAGCATTGTTCGGATTCAATGTATAAAAATACCCTGGTACTCCACCATTTGCAGTAATGTTTATAATTCCATCTGAACCCCCAAAACAAATATTATTAGTTACAATAGGTAAATTGTATACAATTGCTGGAGGTTCTACAATAGTGAATGAAGTAGTAATCGTACAACCTTTAGCATCTGTAGCTATTATCGTATAAATGTTTGCATTTAAATTATTGAATGGAGATGTTCCTGTACTTCCATTTATGGTGTATGTAATCGGATTCGTTCCACCTAAAACTGAAACGTTTATTTTACCATTGTTTGCTCCATTGCAAGTAATATTTGTAAAGCTTGTAGCATCCCATGCTAAAATAGGGGGATTAACTAAAGTATATGTATTAATAATTGCACACAGATTAGAGTCTCTAGCGGTTACTGTATAGGAACCAGCTGGTAGATTAATAAACGTTCCTGCAGGAAATTGTGTACTTCCAACTGGATTTGGCGTAATCGTATCTACAATAACTCCTGTTCCACCCGATGCTATGAAAGTGATCGTTCCGTTATTTTGATTATAACACGATGGAGAAGAAAACGAAGAGGTCACTTGTACCACAGGACTTGGCTGAGTCAAAGTAACTAAAGTTGAAACAGTACAATTAAAACTCGATTTCACTATGATAGTATATGTACCAATACATAATGAATCAAATACATTTGAATTTTGGAAACTAATTCCATTATTTTTACTGTATGTGTAACCAACACCTGTAGCGTATACCGTTATTTTTCCATTGCAAAAATTATTACAACTTAAATTAGATTTTTTAATAGAATCTATAACTGGACTTCCTGGAGGAGTCATTATAACATTTGTTGTAGAAATACATCCATTTATGTCAGTTGCTGTTATTATATAAGTTCCAACACCAACGTTTGTGAATAACCCTGTAGAGGTTTGAGTTGTATTACAGGTAGAGCCTGCTGGAGGTGTTATTTGATATGTAATTGC
>JBILBN010000045.1:0-20416 GCA_044353665.1 Chitinophagaceae bacterium
TGGTTGGAATACCAAAGAACATAAAAGCTATTTAACCGACATTATTGCAACATTTAAAAAGCAAGGTATACGGGTTTCTATTTTTGTAGACCCGAATGAAGAAATGATTTTGCATGCAAAAGATACTGGCACAGACAGAATAGAGTTATATACCGAATTTTACGCAAAAAATTTCCATAGTAATAAAGCATTAGCCATCAAAGATTTTGTAATTGCTGCTCAAAAATCCAATGAATTAAATATTGGCATCAATGCAGGACATGATTTAGATTTAGAAAACTTACCCTACTTCGCCCAACATATTCCTAATTTATTAGAAGTTTCCATTGGGCATGCGTTAATTTGTGATAGCATTTATTTAGGATTAGAGAATACCGTTCAACTCTATAAACGATGCCTTTTATAAATTAGCCTAATTATTTTTTAACATCTAGTTTTTTTGTCCTTTAGTTAATATTTCCTTTGAAGGATTTGATAAATTGTTGACTATTAAGTTTTCATCTTCAATCATTTTGCAACAATGTCTTGTAATTTTTTGAGTTGTTCTGATTCTGAATTTAATAAGTGTTGTATATCCTTATTCATAATAAATAGGTTATTTTTAAACATTAAAGTTATGCCATTTTAAAAACTATTGCCATACTTTTCACTCCAGTTTATTTTTGATCCATTAGAGCCAAGTCCAAATAATTGATTCATACGAATACTCAAACCTAATTCGTGGTAAGAGCCAGCTAAATGATAATAGGATTGAGCATAATGAACCGTAAATTTATTTAAATACATGCCTACTCCCATTGAAAAACCAGACATTCCTTTTTTATCCGCAATAGATAATTCTGAACGTCGTAGGTGGTTGTAACCAGCACTTATTTCGAGTCGTTTACCTAAATTGATATCTACCGCAAATACTAAATGACGAAACAGTTTGTCTGCAAAATAAGTTTTCGTTTTAGTGCTTGTAGAGCTATCGCTAAATAATAATTGATTGTTAATTTTATCAGTAGGATTGTCATAACGAATGTCCCACTTCGTTAAATGATGTGCTAATATTGAAATAGAAAAAGGGGCTTTTTTAAATTTTTTCAGGAAGCCAATTTGCAAGTCTAAAGGCAATGGCTGAGCAAACCCTTTTTCATAATTTCGAATGGTTGTACCTGCATTTTTTATAACCACGCCTACATATAATTTATTGGTAGTATCCGCATAAGTTACCCCTAAATCGGCTAAAATAGCCGTTGCTTTTTTATCAATTAAATGAGAGTTAGCTAATTTAATGGTTGCCCCATAACGCCAACGTTCTAAATATTGTTTAGAAGCAGAAAACGATAGCGCATAATCTGTTGCTTTTGATGTGCTCGTTCTGTTTCCTATATTATCCGTCAATTGAAAATCGCCGTAATTCAAATATTGCAATCCTACTCCAAAAGTTGTTTTTATTTTTGGATTATAATGAGCATAGTAAACATTGCTAATTTTTGTTTTGGCATAATAAAAGCTATAATTGAAACCCAATTGGGTATGAAAAGTTGGTCTTAATAATGCAGGATTTCCTGTGCTCAGCATAACGTCATTGGCAGGATTAATGACTGAAATACCACCTAGAGCAGTGGTGTGCGGATTTTGAGAAAGTCGCAAAAACTCAAAAATATGTTCACCTCCATTTACTTGAGCAAAGGATAGTTGGGTGGTAATAGCGAATAAAAAAACGAGTAATTTCTTCATTGAAATTTTTTAGAAAATATAATTTTAACGTTATTTTGTCAAATATATTTGAATTTAAATCAAAAAAGTTCATTAGCATTGCCTTTTATTATTCATGAAGAAAAAAAAAGGAGTTACAGTAATGTATATATTGATATTGGTATTGCTGGTAGGAGTTTACGTATTCAATAAATTTTATTTATCCAAAAGGGCAGTGGTATATCCCAATTTTGGAATTACAATTCCTTCAGGATATAACACCCATGGTATTGATGTATCTCGGTATCAAAAAGAAATAGATTGGGAACAAGTGAGTAAAATGAGAGATAAAGGTCAAAAAATATCGTTTGCTATAATGAAAGCAACAGAAGGAACCAATTTAACCGATAGATACTTTAAAATAAATTGGAATAACATCAAAGACTATCCGCTCATAAGAGGGGGATATTTATATTTTCATCCAAACATAAGTGGGAAAGACCAAGCCAGTCATTTTATATCAAAAGTAGATTTACAAAGTGGAGATTTGCCACCCGTTGTAGATATCGAAGAAGTGAATGGTACAAGTACAAATAACATCAAAAAAAGCCTGCAAGAATGTTTGGATGAATTAGAAAAAAAATATAAAAAAAAGCCTATCATCTATGCCAGCGTCAGTTTTTATGATCAATATTTAGGAGACGATTTTAATGGATACCCATTTTGGGCTGCGCATTATGAGAAATTAAATGAACCTCGAACCAAAAGAGATTGGCTTATTTGGCAACATAATTGCAAAGGTAGATGCAATGGTATTGATGCCGAAGTTGATTTTAATGTGGTAAACGGTAGTATTTTTGCGTTAAGGGACATTTGTTTGTAAACGATATTTGAATAATAATTAGAATGACATTCAGCATACTTATACCCACTTGGAATAATTTTACATACTTAAAATTATGTATTGAAAGTATCGAAAAAAATTCGCTGCATCAACATCAAATTTTGGTGCATGTAAACGAAGAAACGAAAGACGTGATTAATTTTTTAATTTCTAAAGATATTCAATTTACATCCTCTTCAGAAAATATTGGCATTTGCAAAGCATTGAATTTGATAGCTCAAAAAGCAACTACAAATTATATTATGTATATGAATGATGATATGTATTGCTTGCCCAATTGGGATAAATATTTGGTAGAAGAAATAAATGCTTGTGGCACCCAACTTTTTATGTTTTCGAGTACAATGATAGAGCCTAAAGACAGTAATAATAAAGCCGTAATTGTAGCAAATTATGGCGATCGTATTGAAACCTTTGAGGAAGTAAAATTAGTAGCTGAATTTACGAGTTTTAAACATGATGACTGGAGTGGAAGCAGTTGGCCACCCAATGTAGTGCATAAAAGTATATGGGAAAAATTGGGCGGCTACAACGAATATTTTTCACCAGGCATGAGCAGTGACGATGATTTTTGTATGCGCATGTGGCAGCAAGGTTGCCGACTTTTTAAAGGAATTGAAAAAAGTAGGGTTTATCATTTTCAATGTAAATCTACCGGTAGAATCGTAAAAAATGATGGAAGAAAACAATTTAAAGAATTATATGGAATGTCTCAAAATATGTATAATACCTATTATCTTAAAAAAGGGGAACCTTTTATTGGATTACTGAAAGAACCGAATGCGTTTAATATTGGTTTTTTGTTGAAGAAAATTGGGTTGTATTTTAAAAGTTTATAAAAAAAACTCCAAACAGTGATTTCTATTCATCTATATTTTTGAACAATAGAGCGTTTTTCAAAAAAATGGCTAACCGAAGTTAGCCATTTAATATATTCCTGTCATCTGTCATCCGACAACATTTTTAACTATCCAATATTCAAACGTTTGAAGTCGTTTACCACTAAACCAGCTTCAACACTTGTTAAATATTCAGCCACTGTTTTGCTACCATCTTTTACGAAAGGTTGAGCCAACAATGTATTTTCTTTAAAGTAAGCATTAATTTTTCCATCAGCAATTTTAGAAATCATTTCCTCCGGTTTTCCAACCATTTTAGGATCTTCTTTCATTTGCTCCATAATAATCGCTTTTTCACGAGCAACAGTTTCATCCGAAACTTTAGAAGGGTCAACAGCAACAGGGTTCATTGCCGCAATTTGCATCGCGCAATCTTTTCCTGCGCTTTCTGTAGCTTCATTGTTTGCTTTGTTTAAAGCAACCAATACAGCAACGCGGTAACCAGCATGATTGTATGCAACCACATTTTCATCTTCAATACGAACTAAAGAAGTGATGTCAATTTTTTCACCAATTTTGGCAACTGTTTCCATCAATTTATCTTCAACAGTGATGTTACCCATCATCGTTGCTTTAAAAGTTGCTAAATCAGCTACATTTTGGTCTATAGCTAATTGACAAAAAGACAATGCTAAATTAATAAAATCTTCATTTTTAGCTACGAAATCAGTTTCAGAAGTTAAGTTCATCACGATTCCGAATTTATGATCAGCCGAAGTTTTTGCAATTACAACACCTTCTTTTGCGTCACGGTCGCTGCGTTTAGCAGCTACTTTTTGACCTTTTTTTCTTAAGAAATCAATCGCATCTTCTATATTGCCATTGGTTTCTTGAAGAGCAGCACGACAATCCATCATACCTGCTCCAGTAATTTGACGCAATTCATTTACGTCTTTTGCAGTTATATTTACTGTACTCATTTTTGTTTTATTTTAGCTTCCCTGCCCTCCAAAAGAGGGTTTTAGGGAAGTGTTTATTTTTATTGAATTTATTTTATTAAGTATTACCAAATTCCCTCCTTTGGAGGGTTAGGGAGGCCTTATTTTTTAGCAGCTGGAGTTCTTCTAGTTCCTGAAGCTTTTTTACGAGGAACTTCTTTATCTTTCTCTTCTGCATCTTTGTCGCTTCCTTCTTCTTTCAAACTTATTGTTCCATCTTCATTTTCTTCTTCATTATCATCCATCTTATCTTTTTCAGTTTCACGCTCTTGTAAACCTTCAATGATAGCAGCTGTAATGTAGTTAGTAATGATTGCAATTGATTTTGTAGCATCATCATTTGATGGAATTGCAAAGTCAACGGTGTTCGGATCACTGTTTGTATCAACCATACCGAAAGTAGAAATTCCTAAACGTTTTGCTTCTTTTAATGCAATATGTTCGTGAGAAATATCAACAATAAACAAAGCAGCAGGAGTGCGGCTCATATTTGTGATACCACCTAAAACTTTATCCATTTTTTCTTTATCACGCTTTAACGTTAAACGCTCTTTTTTGTTGATTGAAATGCTGTTATCTTCTAACATTTTTTCAATGCTTTGCATTTTCTTTACACTCTTACGAATGGTTCCAAAGTTAGTTAACATACCACCTAACCAACGGTCAGTTACATAAGGCATATTTACTTTATTTGCACATTCAGAAACGATTTCTTTTGCTTGCTTTTTAGTTGCAACGAAAAGAATTTTTTTACCACTTTTTGCAATTTGTTTCATTGCAGCAGCAGCTTCTGTTAAGCCTTCAACGGTTTTGTTTAAATCAATGATGTGAATTCCTTTTTTCTCAGCAAAAATGTAAGGTAACATTTTTGGATTCCACTTTTTACGTAGGTGACCGAAATGAACCCCTGCATCTAGTAATTGCTGTGTTAAATTTGTATTATCTGACATGATATTTTTTAATTTTTTGAGTGCGTCTATTACGCTGTTTTTAAATATTTTGAAAACCGAAAACCGAAAACCGGAAATCGAAAATCGAACAAAAGATTAACGTTTTGAGAATTGGAAGCTCTTACGTGCTTTCTTATGACCAAATTTCTTACGCTCAACACTACGTGGATCACGAGTTAACAATCCTAATGGTTTTAATGTAACACGATTTTCAGCATCATCATTGCATAAACCACGAGAAATACCTAATTTAATCGCTTCAGCTTGACCTTTATGACCACCGCCAGAAACGGTTACGTTAACATCAAATTTATCTAAAGCGTTGATTGTTTTTAAAGGCAATTCTACTTGATTTTGTAAATACATCAATGGAAAATACACTTTGTAATCTTTATCGTTTACAGTGATTTTTCCACTTCCTTTTGTAATATATACACGTGCTACGGCTTCTTTTCTACGACCGATTGCTTTTTTTAATTTTTCCATGTGTAAAGGATATTTTATTTATTAGTTTGAAAAATAGATTAAATTGATACTGGTTTTTGAGCAGCATGAGGATGTTCAG
This sequence comes from Chitinophagaceae bacterium, assembly GCA_044353665.1. Lineage (GTDB taxonomy): Bacteria > Bacteroidota > Bacteroidia > Chitinophagales > Chitinophagaceae > OLB11. The sequence continues at coordinate 5,940 of JBILBN010000045.1, forward strand.
TTCCTGTGTAAACAAATGCTTTTTTAAACATTGCTCTTCCTAAACGATTTTTTGGCAACATACCTTTTACAGCACGCTCAATAATTTGTTCAGGACGACGAGCTAATAAATTTTTAGCTGTTTCTTGTTTTTGACCACCTGGATATCCACTGTAATCAATATAAACTTTTTGGTTTAATTTGTCTCCTGTGAAAACTACTTTTTCTGCGTTTAATACAATTACATTATCTCCTGCATCAGCATGTGGAGTGTATGTAGGCTTGTGTTTTCCACGTAAAATGGTAGCAATTTTAACAGATACACGACCAACTGATTGGCCAGCTGCATCTATTACAAACCATTCTGGTTTGTAGTTTTGCTTGTTTGCAAACTTTGTTTTGTAACTTAAATGTCTCATTGTTTGTTTTTAAAATTTTTAATGCTTTTTTTCAAAAGGAATGCAAAAGTATGTGTTTTTTACTTTTAAAACCTAATTTTATTCTGTGTATTTTTTCTAAAGTATCATTAAATCATTGATAATCAATGTAAAAAAGGATATAATTTTATTTTCTTAATGTATTTTAGCCTATTTTTTTAATAAAAGATTAAAATTTTGTTAAAAAAACGCATGAGTACTAAAAAATTATATTAACTTTAAATTATTAAATTATTAATTCACAAAAAAATAAAAGAAAAATGAAGAAAAAACTACTGTTTATGCTGGCCATTCTTTTTATAGGAATCCAGTCTGTATGGGCTCAGTCCGGTACAATTAAAGGAAAAATTACAGATGAGAAGGGCGAGCCTGTAATTGGCGCCACCATTCGCGTTAAGGGAACCAATAAAGGAACCGTTTCGGATATGAATGGTAATTTTAAGGTTACGGCAGATAATAATGCAGTACTCATATTTTCTGCCATTGGAATGAAAACTACAGAAAAAGCTGCGCAGGACGGAATGAGTGCAAAAATGGATAATGATTCAAAATCATTAAAAGAAACTGTAATTACTGCATTGGGTATAAAAAAAGATAAAAGAACATTAGGTTATGCTCAGACGAGTGTGAAAACTGAAATGCTTAATCAATCTCAAAATGGAAATGCCATCACCGCTTTAAGTGGTAAAGTGGCTGGGTTACAAATTACGAATGCTGCCGGAACTCCAGGAGCTGCTTCATTTATTCAGTTAAGAGGAATTAATTCAATCGGGTTAAATACGCAGCCACTTTTTGTTGTAGATGGTGTGCCAATAAATACAGCAGCATCAAGCGTTGGAGATCCTGATGATGGAACTAATGCTCAACTAACGAGTGTAAGTGGAGGTTTTCGAGGATTTGATATTAATCCTGATGATATTGAAGAAATTTCTGTCCTAAAAGGTCCAGGTGCAACTGCTTTATATGGCTCTCAAGGTTCAAACGGAGTTATTTTAATTACCACAAAAAAAGGCGCAAAAGGAGGTAAAAAAGGAATAAATGTAGAATATAGTTCTTCAATTGTTTGGGATAAAGTAAATAAATTGCCAGAATATCAAACATCATATTTGCAAGGTAGTTATGGAGTGTATAAAGCCCCTCCAGCATCTAGTACGAGAGCAAGTTGGGGTCCTAAAGCCGATACGATGTATAGAGATGGTAATCAACTTTATGGTTGGGATAAAAGTGGAAATTTGGTAGGCAAAAGCAGTCCATCTGCAAAAACGCCTTTTGCAGGGTATGATAAATATGATTTTTTTAAAACAGGCCATACCTATAGAAATAACTTTTCGATAAGTAGTGGTACTGAAAATTCTAGTTTAAGAATTTCATACAGTAACTTAAAACAAGATGGAATTGTTCCAAACTCAGGAATTACCAGAAATACGTTAGGGATAAATGCGGACATAAAGCCTCGTGAAAACTTAACCTTTGGTGCAGGCGTTAATTATGTGAATAATAGAGGTACTTATGTGCAACAAGGTTCTAATTTATCTGGAATAATGTTAGGTCTTCTCAGAACTCCTGTAAATTTTGACAATTCAAATGGCAATTCTGATCCTAAATCAGAAAATGCGTATTTATTTCCTGATGGTTCACAACGTACTTACAGAGGTTATGGTATTTATGACAATCCTTATTATACAGCAAATGAAAATTTATATAAAGATCAAACCAATCGAGCTTTTGGAAATATATATGGTACTTGGAATCCATTATCTTGGCTAAGCATTACTGATAGATTAGGTGCAGATTTTAGCACAACCAATGGACAACAAAATTTTGGAACTCAAGCAAGTGATATTCCAGTTGCTGGAAGAGTAACATTGCGCCAAGAAAATCATAAGCAATTTAATAATGATTTCTTAGTCACATTGACACCATATATTGGTAAAAATTTAGATTTCTCTGTTTTACTTGGTCAAAATATATATTCTGAAAATGATGTTGAAGATTATACAAAAGGAGATAATTTAATAGTGGACAGATGGTACAATATTAATAACGCGCTGAATGTTTCTCATAGACAAGTGGCAAATTCAACTTTCCACAGATTGTCGGAATTCGCAGATGTGAAATTAGGATATAAGGATTATTTATTTTTAGAAGCTACATCACGTATTGAACATGCCACTTCTTATTGGCCTAATTTCAAGCCAAATATCTATTCTAGTTTAAACGGATCTTTCATTTTTTCAGATGCATTTAAAATCGCTAATAAAAAATTTAGTTATGGAAAATTGAGAATGTCTTATGCCAGTGCTGGACAAAACCCACCTACTCAAAGTACGGTAACACGTTATGTGCCTACAAGTGTGGTAGATGGTTGGACAAATGGAAATGGTTCTCCAATTAATGGATCTTCTGTTTTTGAATCAAGTATTTTATTTAATCCAGATTTAAAACCTGAAAAAACAAACACATTCGAGATTGGAACAGAATTAAGATTCTTAAATAATAGAATCGGGTTAGATTATTCATTTTACAACAGTAATACCAATGATATTCTTTTACAAGTTCCTATTGCAGCTTCTAGTGGAAATACAAGATATTACACAAATGGAGCTTCTATAAACAACAAAGGACATGAGTTACAATTAATGATAAATCCAATTCGTAAAAGTAATTTTAGATGGGATGTAGTGGTTAATTATTCTAGAAATAGAAGTAAAGTAATAAAATTAGCACAAGGCGTAAGTCGTGTAGATTTAAATGGATTTACTGGTTCTCAAGTAAGTTTATTTGAAGATCAAGCGTATGGAATTTTTTATGGTTCTGGTTATGTTAGAGATGCTAATGGAAATATTTTGATCAATGATGACAATACTGCATCTGATTATGGCATGCCAATGTTGGCAAACGACCAAGTGAATCTTGGAAGTGTTATGCCTAAATGGTTAGGAGGTATCAATAATACGTTTACATATAAAAATGTATCCTTAGGGTTTTTATTTGAAACAAGACAAGGTGGTGTAATCTGGAATGGAACACGTGGCGCATTAACCACTTTTGGAGTTGCTAAAGAAACAGAAGGAAGAGATGTTGATACAAAAGTATTTGAAGGTTTAAATGGTCATTTAGGCACTGATGGTAAAGTTTATCACTACGATGCAAATGGAACAGAAGTTGCAGGTGCAGGTGCAACGAATACAAACTCAGTAAAATTAGATCAAGATTACTACGAAGGAATTGGTGGTGGATTTACCATCAACGAACCATTTATGGAAAGCGCTTCTTGGGTTCGTTTACGTGAATTATCATTATCCTACTCTATGCCAAAAAAATTATTAGACCATACAAAATACATTAAAGGAATTACAATTGGTTTTGTTGGAAGAAATTTATTGTTATGGACTAAATATAAAGGGGTAGATCCAGAAACAAGTTTAGTAGGTGGAAACAAAGCACAAGGCTTAGATTATTTTAATAGTCCAGGCACTAAATCGTATGGTTTAAATTTAAAAGTTAACTTCTAAAAACAAATTAAATAAAATGAATTATAAATATAACTATATGCTTATGATTATTGCATTTGTTGCAATATCAGTAAGCTCTTGTAAAAAATCCTTTTTAAAAGAGGAATTAAATAACGATCCCACATCTCTTACAAATGCTGATCCAAAAGTATTACTGCCAACAGCGATATCAAACATGGCATACTTCTACGGAGGTGATTTTGCTAGAATTGATGCCTTGTTGACACAACAAACAACAGGAGCTGGTAATCAATGGTTTGCGATGCAAAACTATGACTTTGTAAATTCTGATTTTGATAATTGTTGGAACACAACATATGTTACAACGTTGAACAGTTTGAAAAAAATGGGGGATTACAGTAAAGAAAAAAACTTTTACCATTATGAAGGTGTATCTAAAGTGTTGTCTGCTTTTGCATTTTCTGTGATTGTAGATCATTGGGGTGACGCTCCTTTTTCTGAAGCATTTAAAGCGCCTGAAAATTTTCAACCAAAATACGATGCAGGCTCAGCAGTATACAGCAGTATTATCAGTCTTTTAAATGATGCTGAAATACTTTTAGCAAAAACGGACGAAGGAAGAGTTCCTGGTGCAGAAGATTTATTATTTGGTGGCGATATTGAAGCATGGATAAATTTTTCTCATGCAATTAAAGCAAGATTGTATTTGCACACAAAAGAATATGCATTGGCACAAAGCGAATTAGTTTTAGCAAATGGAGTAGATGTTAAATTAAATTTTATATCACCTGGATCTGGTCCAATGAATCAGTTTGATGATCAAAGAACTGGAGATTTAGAATACCAAAATTCTTTTCTATACAATGAAATGAATACAACGAACGATTTAAGATTGTATAGTTATGTGGATACAACATCTGGTCGTTTAGGGGATTGGTTAAATACACCTGAACAACCCGTTTATTTTATTTCTGCGATGGAGCAAAAATTCATTGAAGCCGAAATATTGGCTAGAAGTGGAGATGTTAACGCATCTAATGTTTTAACAGAAGCTGTCGCAATATCCTATACCAATATTTTCAATGATTCTACAGGAACTGCCAACGCTTTAACTGCATACCCATACAATAATGCTGATCCAGTAGCAAACAGGTTAAAATCAGTAATGATGCAAAAGTATTTTGCTCTGTTTTTTCAACCTGAATCATATGCGGATTGGAGAAGGACAGATATTCCTAATTTAACTCCAAACAGCGGCACCGCAATTCCTCGTAGATATTTATATCCTAACGACGAAAAAACGACCAATCCAAATACACCAACTGTTACTTTATATTCACCTAAAGTATTTTGGGACAATTAAAATTAGGCTCAATATCTCTTTCATTAATGCCACCTCATCAGGTGGCATTAATATTTTTTGCCCATTTAGTTTAAACACTTACCTTTGCGCTCCTTTCAAAAATAATATTAACCGACCAAAGGTTCTGTGAAAGGGAAGAATTGAGGTCAATTAAAAATAAAAACATATGTCAGATAGTACATTGTTAACTCAACACCCAGCTGTAGCAAACACAGCACATGACGACTTCGATTGGAGCGTCGACAAACGAAACGTTTCTTCATACAACAAAGCAGATCAAGAAGTTTTGGACAAACAGTATGAAAACACATTCACATCCATCAACGACAACGAAATGATCAAAGGAACGATTGTTGGTTTGACGAAAACAGATGCAGTTGTAAACATTGGTTACAAAAGTGATGGATTAATTTCTTTAAATGAATTCCGTGATTTAGATTCAGTTAAAATCGGTGACGAAATCGAAATTTTAATCGTTTCTAAAGAAGACAGAGATGGTCACTTACATTTAAGCCGTAAATTAGCGCGTGTTCAACGTGCTTGGGAGCGTATTGTAGAAGTTTACAAAACAGGCGAAATTGTTACCGGTCATGTTACCTCTAAAACAAAAGGTGGTTTAATCGTAGATTTATATGGTATGGAAACATTCTTACCAGGTTCTCAAATTGATGTGAAACCAGTGACTGATTACGATCAATTCGTAAACAAAACAATGGAATTTAAAGTTGTGAAAATCAACGAAATTATCCGTAATGCCGTTGTTTCTCATAAAGCGTTAATCGAAAGCGATATTGAAGCGCAACGTACTGAAATCATCTCTAAATTAGAGAAAGGACAAGTATTAGAAGGAACAATCAAAAACGTAACAGACTTCGGTGCATTCATCGATTTAGGTGGTTTAGATGGTTTGTTATACATAACCGATATTTCATGGGGTCGTATCAATCATCCAAGTGAAGTTTTATCAAATGGTCAAAAAATTAACGTGGCTGTGTTAGACTTCGATGATGATAAAAAACGTATTTCTTTAGGATTAAAACAATTAACTCCTCACCCTTGGGATGCTTTACCTGACTACGTTATAGAAGGAAATAAAGTAAAAGGAAAAGTAGTAAACATTGAAGATTATGGTGCTTTCTTAGAAGTGGAGCCAGGAATTGAAGGTTTAGTACACGTTTCTGAAATCACTTGGAGCAATCAACCAATTAATGCAAAAGAATTCTTCAAAATGGGAGATGAGCATGAAGCAATGATTGTTTCTATTGACAAAGACGAACGTAAAATGAGTTTCTCTATCAAAAAAATGACGCAAGATCCTTGGGATCAAATTGAAAGCCAATTTGCAGTAGGAAGCCAACACACTGGAATGGTTAAAAATTTAACACCTTATGGTGTTTTCGTTGAGTTAGAATCTGGTATTGGTGGTATGATTCATATTTCTGATTTAAGTTGGGTTAAACGTTTCAATCATCCAAGTGACTTCATTAAAGTTGGAGCAGAATTACAAGTAATTGTATTGGGTGTAGATAAAGAAACGCGTAAACTTTCTTTAGGACACAAACAAATTGAAGAAGATCCATGGAATACATTTGAAAGTGTTTTCCCTATTGGTTCTAAACATGAAGGTGTGATGATTCGTAAAGAAGAAAAAGGTGGAATTATTCAATTACAATATGGTTTAGAAGCGTTTGCTCCTACCCGTCATTTGAAAAAATCTGACGAAAAAATGATTGCTGTTGATGAAACAAATGAATTCATCATTCTTGAGTTTGATCGCAACGAAAAACGAATCATGGTTTCTCATTCTAAAGTTTGGGAAGTAGCTATGGAAGAAGTGAAAGAAGGTGAGCGTCAAGCAGCAAATACAGAAATGGATAACACTAAAAAAGCAGTTAAAAACTTACAAAACAAAGTAGAAAAAGCAACTTTAGGTGATATTGGTGCATTAGCTGATTTGAAAAAGAAAATGGAAGGAAATAACTAATATTTCATTTTATACTATTTTAAAAGACCATTCATAAATTGAATGGTCTTTTTTATTACATATGCATTTTGTGTAACTTTTTGCTGTAATTATCTAATTTATCCCGAGTTATATACTGGAATGCCTTGTTTATATATTATCTCATGTAAACTATAATGAAATATTAATTTTGCAAAATAATGAGACAATAACACTGTAAAAATTACAGGTGACAAATATATTTACCCTACCAAGCACTCTGAACATGCCCCATTGAATAAATGGGGCATTTTTTTTAACTTGATATATGGAGTTAACAACGTTAAAATGTATAAATTACGCAAAACAGATTTTCAAAACACCACTTAATAAATACATGATTTTGTCATTTTGTAAAATGCAATTACTTGAAGGAAGTGTCTGGTACAATGCTATCTTTATTGGGTACAGCAGCTAATTTTCAACTAAATCATATGCCAAAAAGATGTACTCTTTCATATTCCTATAAGAACAGAAATGTGTTTTTTGTAAGCATTGATAATTTATAAAACGATTGAAAAAATGAAATTGATAATCAAACACATTGTAGAGTACTTGCAGTAAAAGAGTATAGCTATAAATCTAAAATCTCACAACAAAATAATTTCATTACAATTTAGAATAAGAAAATAGTATAACAGAGGCTAAAAGAGAGAATTTGAATTAAGTACAAATCTCAAGTACATGAGCGTAAGTAGAGTAGTTGAAATTTATAAAGTTCGTTGGCGAATAGAATTTTTGTTTAAGTAATTGATTAAATCTAAAGGCTAAAACCGAACAATACTAAAACGTTATATTAACGCTATTTACATGTTCTGATTTAATCGAAAATTAATAATTTATTTTATTAATATAATATTCTTTTGCTTTATTGTTATAATGCCTACCTATAGGTATCGCTATGTCTAGCAATCTCAGTTTAATAATTTTTTTAACAGATAAATCTATTTTACTAATATATTTTTCATTAATAATGTAACTTTTATTAAATTGAACAAATTGAGTTTGAAATTCGTTATAAAAGCTACTCAGTGATCTTCTAACCATGTAACTGTTATCTATAGTTTTAATGAAGCAATAATTTTTTTTTGCTTGTATATAAATGATTTTTGAAATTTCTATTTTTATTTCTTCTTTATATTTACCATAAATGAGTATATGTTTTTTACTCGAAGATGCTACTACCGTCTTGTCTAAGAGAACAGTTTTAATATTCGATTTAAGTGTTAATAAATGAAATGGTTTAATAATAAATGTAGAATGATTGAATAATAAAGAAGAGTCGTAAAACAAATCTTCTCCATGGGCAGTGGCAAAAATAATAGGAATTTTGTTCAACCGATTTGTTAGTAAAAAATTAAAGATTATAACGCCCCCAAATTGAACATCTGAGATAATTAAGTCAGGTATTTCTCTAGCGATTTCGGCTGTTAACTCCTCCAGCGTATTGCAGACAATAATATTTTCATAACCTAATACCACAAGCATTAAATTAATTTGGGTAGACCACATAAAGTCGTCTTCTACGAGTAAAATTTTCATATTTTCAGTTGAATTCGGTATGCATAAATAATGTTTTTTTTTATAAAAATCAATAAATCAATAAATAAATACACAAAATGCAATAATATTTGACAAAATACATTTTTGTTGAACACAATATCTCCATATCTGTTGCTAAATACATCCCATTTATCACATTAAGTCAAAAAAACATCCATAGGAGAAAAAATGTGTATTTGATATACTTTAATTGCATTTAGTATACTTTTTTACTTTTTAATAGGCTATCAATTTATAGTTTTGCTTACACTACTGATTGTATATCAATTACATAAATAAAAAACTACTAAATGACAACACTCTACACCTACAGTGGCCCATAGTGCCCTAGAAAAAATAGTTACGCTACGGTATACTATTAAAAAAAAATATACAATACATAATTTACCAATAACAATTATTCCAAAAAAACACTAAAAAAATGAAAAAAATAAAACTAATCTTTTTAGCACTTCTTATAAGTGCAGTATCCTTTGCCCAAGTAGGCATAGGTACCATTACCCCTACCGCCGGTTCTATATTGGAACTAAAAGCGACCGATAAGGCATTGCTAATAACCCGTGTAGCAAACACGGCCGCCGTAACCACCCCAGTAAATGGGATGATTATCTATGACTTATCTGTAAACTGTTTTAAAGGGTATCAAGATGGTGCTTGGACGGGTTGTGGATTTTCATTTGTTTCCCCATCCTCTAACGGCTCTGCTTTAGTATCTGCTTATAGTTGTTCAACAGCCACAGCTGGAACATTAATAACTGGTGTACCCGTATATAGCGTAACACAAACCATTACGGCAACTGTAACAACTCTGGGTACTTATAATATTGTTACACCTACTGTAAACGGTGTTTACTTTTCAGCTACAGGAACGTTTGCTGGTACCGGTGCACAAAACATCGTATTAACCGCGACAGGAACGCCTACAGCAGCTGGTACGAACAGTTTTACCCTAAACACATCGCCTAATTGTAGTTTTAGCAGAACAACCGCTAATCCGGCAGTAGCGCCAACCAACGCTATTGGTGCTGGTTCTTTATCAGGTAAAACTTGTTTTGATGTTGCCATCAGCAATGATAATGCGAATGGTTGTGGATTATTATCGGGAAGAATTGCACAAAAGTCTGATTTTACCTTAACGGCAACAAACACCCAAACCTATACCTTTACGCCAAGCGGTACGGTGTCAAATGTACGTTTTGTGTATGTAAATACAAACGGTAATGCAATTACATCATTGACGGGTGGTAACGCAGGAAACAGTATAAGCACCGCAGTTACTGCTACGGTAACTTACGCTAATACACTTAATTCACCTGCTACAGGCCTTACCAGCAGTAACCCAATCACTTCTAATATTTACGTAGTCTATAACAACTCAGCCAATAATACGGGTTCAGATTTACAACTCAAATTGACCGCCAACATTAAAGATTGTGCGTGTTGTGGAGCTTATGTATCAGCCACGAATTTTAAAGAATTCCTTTGCCACAATCTTGGTGCAAATACATCGCTTGATCCCAATATTGGAAATGTTGGACTTAATGGTGCCTATGTTCAATGGGGTAAGCGAGGACCAAATATTACGGGTGATTCGCGTATAGATTGGCAGACAGCTCCTAATAATGGGCTTCTTGGTTTTGTTGCTGCTCCTACTATCTCTGACCCCAATACTGCTGCTATAGTTGGTTGGAACCAAACGAATCCTTCTGCAAATGCTTGGAATAGTGGTACAGAGATGGTACCAATAAAAACAAGTAATGATCCATGTCCTACTGGTTATAGAGTGCCTACTCTTGCCGAATGGACTGGAGTAAAAATTAATAATACCGCTATTACTATTGGTACCTGGTCTGCTTCTGCAACACCTATATACAATTCAATGAAACAGTTCGGGCCTAGTCTTAGTTCGCCTACGCTATCATTACCAGCCGCAGGTTACAGGGCACAAAATGATGGTAGGGCTTTATTAAATTTTGATCAGGGAGGTCAGTATCAATCAAGCACAGCGGTAGCTGGTAATCAAACTGGTTCTGATTATTATGTAGGATTGTTGGGATTTTCTCAAACAACAGTAAATACAAGCCCCGATGCCTATCTATTTGGCTATAGAACTCAGGCTTATACAGTTCGTTGTATAGCAGAATAAAACGTTATTAACATTATAAGCAGTGGGTGTTTTGGCACGCACCTACTGCCTATTTTAGAATAATATATTTGATGTATAAATAAACATATAAAATGAAACAGGGGCTATTTATCTTCTTGTGTATCATATCCAATAGCGCGATTGCCCAAAGCATCAGTATGGATTTCCCTGCCTTTGCGGGTAAAACATATGATTTTATTATCTTTCAAGGGAGTAAAGCAGAAAAAGTGATGCAAGATACCATTCCCAAGGATGGAAAATTTAAACTTACCATTCCTGCACAATATGCCCCTTACACGGGAATGTGTAGGTGGTTATTTACCAACTCAGCAGAGGGTGGTGGCATAGACATGGCTATTCCAGGTTATGATTTTTCGATTACTTGTAGCAGCAACAAACCAGACAATAGCAATATGGTCTTTACAGGTTTTGATGCGGTGAATGAGTTAAATCGTTTGTACGCTGTGCAACAAAAAATTATCGACAAGTTTGAAGCCATAAACAAAGCGTCAAAATTGTATCATAATACGCACCCTTTGTATGCTTCTTTTCAAAAAGAAAAAGAGTATCAAGCCAAAGCATACATTGATTTTCAGGAAGATTTAAAGAATAATCCAAATTTTAATGCAAGATTTTTACCTATTGTAAATCTAATTCAAGGATATACCCACCGCTTGTCTGACGATGATAATGAAAAAGGGCTACTATTCAATGCGTTTTTTACCCAAAAGATGAATCTAGAAGACTTGTATGTATCGGGTCATTGGGATGGTATCATCCAGAGTTGGGTGGTTTTTCAAGCAAATGTGGTTAATGACAAAGATAAATTTGCACAAGATTTTAAATTATTGAATGATAAGATAAAAAATCCAGTTCACTATACAGATTTTGTGGGTAAAATCACTTTTTATCTCACCCAATATGGTAAGGATGACTATATAGCTGCTATCGCTCCTGTGGTTATTGGCTCAGGCAAAGTTACCAGTTACGAAGGCAAAACTATGGAGGTTTATGTAAAAGCTATGGTAGGCAGTCAGGCCCCAGATTTGGTAATCACAGAGCATATAGGTAAAGTAGAAGACCATAACCACAGCACAAAAACAATACAAACCAAGAATTTAAATTCTAAATACAGTTTGTTGGTTTTTTACAAATCGGGTTGTGGCCCTTGCGAAGAAACGATGCAAGGCCTACAAGGTAATTTTAAAGATTTAACTTCCAAAGGCACTAGAATTATAACCATTTCTTCGGATACCGACGAGCAAGTATATGCTAATACTTCTTTTAATTTTCCATGGAAAGACAAGTATTGCAATTTTGATGGATCGAAAGGTATAAATTTTAAGAACTACGCTGTTATTGGTACTCCCACGCTGTTTATTTTGGATAATAAAGGAATTATCCTTGAAAAAATTGCGACAGTTGAGCAGTTATTGGCTTGGAGTAAAAATATATAGTTGTTCTAAATGTACTACTTACTAACTTAATAAATAAAAAATAACTATGAAAACACGAACGTTAAATTAGCACTAAAGGAAAAAAACTTATTTATAGATAAAAAGTCATATACAAGTAACTACTCTATAAAAAGGTGAAATTCTTAGATTATAACCTCACAAAAAAAATGAAAAAAAATGAAAAAAAATAACTTTAAAAGGATTGCCTGTTGTCTAATAATGATATTATTAGCATTTAGCGGAAATTTATTTTCGCAATCATCCAGTTACGGAAATACCTATATCTTCAATAATGGAGAAATGGCTATTGTGGATATCCAACATAACTTTTTTAAGGGGAGTTCGGGAATTCAACCGGGTATCGTAGGCACTGATAGAACCGCTACACAAGGCTTTATGAGTTTTGTAGGAAGCGCAAGCTGGACAGGAGCAACAGATACTATGCATGTTGATGGCTATGTAAAAACCTATAAAACAACTGCTTTTACTTTCCCTATCGGAGATAATGGGAAGTATAGGCCAGCAGCTATTACCACGGCTACTTTGGCTAATCCAGCAAATGCTGCCTATTTTAGAGTGAGCGGCACAACAGCAATTACTTCTAAATTAAGTGGGGGTAATGAACCCGTTTTACCAGCAAGCGGTCCATTTAATACCACGCTTATGGGAGCAGGTGTTTTAAGTGTAGATAACGTAGAATATTGGGATATTAACGGAGCAGAATCTGCAAAAATTACCTTAACTTGGGATACCACGAGCGCAATTGGTTCTTTAACATCGCTAACTATTTTAGGATGGAACGGTTCTCAATGGGTAGCCATACCGTCAACGGTAGATGCAACCTCACTTTTAGGGGGGGGTAGTAGTTTAGCTTCAGGTTCAATAACTACAAATGCAGCTTTAGTACCTAATACGTATGAAGTGTATACATTAGGAAAAACAACATTTAACACAAATCCGGACTTTACTTCTACATTATTAAATGTATCTGTAACTGGCAATGTAAAAACGAATGATGATGTACCGGTAGGAACAACGTATGGCACACCAGTAGCTAACCCAACAAACCCAAGTGCATGTGCACCAGTGATGAGTTCAACAGGAAGTTATACTTTTGTATGTAGCACTCCTGGCGAATATGAATATCAAGTACCGGTATGTGCTCCAGGTCAAACAAGTAATTGTCCAACAGAGTTGTTGAAAATTACAGTAAAAGATCCAAGCGTAGTAACCGCAGCACCAACAGCCAACCCTGATGTGATGACTACCTTGAAAAATACACCAACAACATTAAATGTATTGAGTAATGATGCATGTAATAATGGACCAAATTGTACATTAAGTAATCCAAGCATAACAGATCAACCGAATAATGGCACAGTGACTGTGAATGCAAATGGTACAATAACGTACACACCAAACCCAACATTTGTAGGAACCGATACGATAATGTATGCAACATGTGATAATCAAACTCCAAGCAAATGTGATACAACATCGATCATTGTAACTGTAAATCCAACAGGATCTGCAAATACAACATCAGCAAATGATGACAATGCAACTGCAAAAGGAACTACACCAGTTACTGGCAATGTATTGACAAACGATACGGATCCAGAAGGAAATACACAAACAGTAGCTACACAAAATGTAACAAACACGAAAGGAACATTTGTATTAAACAGTAACGGAACGTATACGTTTACAGCAGCAGTAGGATACAGTGGTCCAGTAGAATATACGTATACCGTATGTGATAATGGTACGCCAAGTGCATGTGATACTGCAACGTTGCATATTTTAGTGAGTCCATTACCATTTAACACCGATCCAGACTTAAATTCCACGTTATTAAATGTATCTGTAACTGGCAATGTAAATACGAATGATGATGTACCGGTAGGAACAACGTATGGCACACCAGTAGCTAACCCAACAAACCCAAGTACATGTGCACCAGTGATGAGTTCAACAGGAAGTTATACTTTTGTATGTAGCACTCCTGGCGAATATGAATATCAAGTACCGGTATGTGCTCCAGGTCAAACAAGT